>DATHUM010000206.1:0-3679 GCA_035462225.1 Jiangellaceae bacterium
CGTGCCGGATCCGGTCTGGAACTCGTCGATGGGGATATGCTCTTCCCACTGGCCGTCCGCGAGCTCGGCCGCCGGCGCAGCGATCGCCTTCGCCGTGTCCGCATCCAGGACGCCTAGCTCGGCGTTGACCTCGGCCGCCGCGCCCTTGATGGCCGCCAGAGCGTGCACTATCGCCGGTTCGACCGGCCGTGCACTGATCGGGAAGTTCTCGACCGCTCGCTGGGTCTGCGCGCGCCATTTCGCCCACGCCGGCACCCGAACCTCGCCCATCGTGTCGTGCTCGATCCGGAACTCGCTGTCGTTCTGCATGGGTACGAACTTACGCCTCAGCGCCAGACGCGAACGTCCCTGGTCCGATCAACGGTCTGCGGGTGAAGCCGTGGCCAGATAGAGGTAGTACGACAGCGCACGCCCGTCGCGAGTGACGTTCGCAATGACCACTTCGACCGGCCCGACCGTCGCCGCCAGCCGTTCGGACAGCGACTCGGACGGTGCCGCCGACCAGACTGCCAAGATCCCGCCGGGACGGAGGGCTCGGCCCGCCGCCGACAGCACGTGGTGCTGGTAAGCGGTCGCGTTGCGTTCGTGAACGAGGAAGTCCGGCCCGTTGTCGACGTCGAGTAGAGCAACGTCGTAACTGGCCGGCGCGACGTCGGCGAAGACGCCCGCCACGTCGCCAACGGCTACCCGCACCCGCTGATCGGACAAGATGGCCGCGATGCCGGGTACGAGGTCGGCCCGCAACCAGTCGACCAGCAGCGGTTCGATCTCGATCACGTCGATGCGCTCGATCCGCTGGTCGGCCAGCAACGCCTTGACGGTGTAGCCGAGTCCCAGGCCGCCGACTAGTGCGTGGCGGGGCGCTGGGGCACGCTGTAGGACCGCGTCGGCGAGCAGCCGTTCAGTCGATGTCTCGGCGGTATCCATGAGGAACACGCCGTTGACGATCAGTTCGTAAACGGGCGGAGTGCCGCCGCGGCGCCGCAGCACCAGCTCACCTAGCTGGCCGTCGCCGCGCGCCAGGGTCGTCGGCGGGTCATACATGCGTTTCATTCTCGCGGCTGAACACACATGGCCACCTCCCTGTCAATGCCATAAGGTCAGTCATCGTGGAAGGCGCTCCAGAGGTGCGAGGACCCCGCGACCTCCGCTGTTCGGACAAGGACCGTGAGCGGGTTGCGGAGGCATTGCGCGAGGCTGCGGGCGAAGGCAGGCTGACCCTGTCCGAGTTGGAGGAGCGGCTCGAGGCTACGTTCAAGGCACGGACGTACGGAGATCTGCAGCCGATCACAAAGGACCTGCCACAAGGCCCGTACCCGCTTCCTGACGTCACCCACGGCCAGGTGCAGCGGCCGGCCGGGTACGACCGCGCGCCAATTCCGCGGCCTACCGGGGGTCTTCCGGCGGTGCGAACCGAGCGGATCACCACCATCCTCGGCGAGGAGAAGCGGGACGGCCGCTGGGAGGTACCGGCCCGCCTCGAGGTGGTGTGTTTCCTCGGGTCGGTTCGCCTGGATTTCACCGAGGCGATCGTGCGAGCCCGAGAGATCGTAGTGCAGATCGGCGTGGTGCTCGGCAGCGTCACGCTGGTGGTCCCAGAAGGCATCGACGTGCGGATCGAGCCCGGCGCCAACGTGCTCGGGGAGCGCAAACATCGACTGACCGGACCCGTGACCCCTGGCGGCCCGATCTACCACGTTCGCGGGTTCGTCGTGCTCGGCGACGTCACGGTGCGCCCGCCCAAGAACAGGCGGCCGTTGTTCGGCGGCTCCTGAGCCACGGCTCCAATGTGGGCGGGCGGTGCTACGTCTCGCTGCCTTTGCAATGCACACCAATAGGAAGCGCGGGGTAGGCATGGGCGTACTACAGCGGCTGCTTCCCATAGGTGTGCATTGCAACGGCGCGGCAGCGTTATTGGCCGGCGCGGTCGCGGCCTTCAGCGGCGCGGCGTGCTCAGGCGCAGGCGAACCAGACCGGGTCACCGTCCTCGCGGCGGCGTCGTTGACAGAACCGTTCACCATGCTCGCCGACGAAGTCTCCGACGACGGCGACGTCGCACTCTCGTTCGGTGCCAGCTCGGCCCTTGTCGAGCAGCTTCGGGCCGGCGCACGCGCGGACGTGCTGGCGACGGCGGATACTCGCACGATGGCCCTTGCCGTTGATGCCGGATTGATTACCGGTGATCCGATCGTCTTCGCCCACAACTCGCTGGTGCTTGCGGTGCCGGCAGGAAACCCGGGCGGCGTGTCCGGGCTTGCGGACCTCGCCCGCGACGAGCTGCGAGTGGCGCTGTGCGAGCCGCAAGTTCCGTGTGGCGCCGCCGCAGAGCGGATGCTTGCGACGGCCGGAATTGACGCTCGGCCAGACACCCTCGAGGCTGACGCCCGGGATACCGCAGGCAAGCTTGCCCTTGGGGAAGTCGACGCGGCGCTGATCTACCGTACGGACGTGACCAGCGCGATGGCGATCGTTGACGTGCCGCCTGAAGCGGAGGTCGTCACGGAGTACCTCGTCGCGATGGTCGATGGCGCCTCCAATCAACGTGGCGCCGAGGAGTTCATCGCGGCGGTCACCGGTGCCACCGGACGGCGGCTGCTAACCGAAGCCGGGTTCGATACGCCATGACGAGGCACTCTGCCGAAGCCCGCGTGCCGGTGCTGTTCGTCATACCGGCCGGGCTGGGGCTGGCCATCTTGCTGCTGCCGTTGGCAGGTCTGCTTGCCCGGGCACCATGGAATCGGCTGGGGGAGATCCTCGGCTCGGACGGCGTGCTCACGGCGTTGCGGTTGTCACTACTGACGGCGACTCTCGCGACTGCGATCTGCGTCGTCTGCGGGATCCCCTTGGCTTGGCTGCTGGCCCGCGGCTCCTTCCCTGGCCGCTCGCTACTGCGAGGGCTCGTAACCGTTCCGCTGGTCCTGCCGCCGGTGATCGGCGGCATCGCCCTGCTTGTCGCCTTCGGCCGAGGTGGGACGATCGGACGCTGGCTCGAGTCGGCCACCGGCACCACGCTGCCGTTCACTACCGCGGCCGTGGTCATCGCACAGTCCTTCGTCGCCATGCCGTTCCTCGTCATAGCCGTCGAGGGCGCCCTGCGGGGTGCAGATCGCAGGTACGAGGACGTCGCCGCCACTCTGGGCGCGTCGTCCTGGACGATCTTCCGCAGGGTGACCCTGCCGGCCGTAGGGCCCGGTGTGCTGGCCGGTGCCGTGCTGTGCTGGGCACGGGCGCTCGGGGAGTTCGGAGCGACGATTACCTTCGCCGGAAGTTTCCCGGGCGTCACCAGAACGCTGCCGCTCGAGGCATACACGGCGATCGGAGCCGGAGATGCCGAGACCGCGATCGTGCTGAGCCTGCTGATGATCGCGGTGGCGGTGGCGGTGCTCGCCCTGCTGCGGGACCGATGGATGGTCCGCGGATGAGCTTGCGAGCCGAGGTGGCAATCCGGCGCGGTGACTTCGAGCTCGACGTGACGCTCGACGTAGCCGCCGGCTCGGTCATCTCGTTGCTCGGCCCGAATGGAGCGGGCAAGTGGACCCTGCTCGCCGGACTGGCCGGACTGCTACGGCCGGACGCTGCGCGCATCGAGCTGGACGGCAAGACGCTGATCGACACGGTCAAGGGAACGTATGTCCCTGCCCGGCACCGTGGCGTGGGGTTGGTCCTGCAGGACTACCTG
>DATHUM010000207.1:0-6943 GCA_035462225.1 Jiangellaceae bacterium
CCCCACTCTTGCATGATCAGCGGGAGGAGGGGATCGGGTACGCCTCGCCGAGGAGGCCGGCGAGCAGGTCGCCATCGGTTTCCAGCCGCTCAAGCGCGTCGGCGAGCTCAAACCGCAACGGCTTGGCCTTGGTGGCCGTAAGCTCCACCTCGTCCCAGGTCACCGGCATCGAGACAGTGGGCGCGTCGACCCCCCGGAGGGAGTACGGCGCCACAGTGGTCTTGGCGGCGCTGTTCTGGCTCCAGTCGATGAGGACCTTGTTGCGCCGCACGCGCTTGTCCATCCTGGAGACGATCAGTTTGGGGTGGGCCTTCTCGAGTCGTTCGGCCAGGCGCCGGGCATAACCGTGGACCTCCTCGACCGGTGCGTCGGCATCGAGCGCCACGTAGGCCTGCATGCCCTTGGACCCGCTCGTCTTGGGATGGGCGAGCAGGCCGTCGCTCGCGAGCGCCTCGGCGACGAGCAACGCGACCTGGCAGCATTCCACGATCGTCGCGGGCGGCCCCGGATCGAAGTCGAAGACGAGCCGGTCTGGATTCTGCGGCTCGGCGCCGTCGACGCGCCATTGGGGTACGTGTAACTCCAGCACCGCGAGGTTCGCCAACCAGACCAGAGTCGGAAGATCGTCACAGACGACGTACGTGACGGTCTCGGTGCCTCTGCTGCTGCCCGGCGACGGCAACTCGACCGTGCGCACCCAGTCCGGTGTGCCGCGCGGCGCGTTCTTCTCGAAGAAGCTGCCGGCGGCAACGCCGTCCGGCCAGCGCTTGCGGGTGAGCGGGCGGTCGGCGAGGTGTGGCAGCAGCACCGATGCGACTCGGGTGTAGTACTCGATGACCTCGCCCTTGGTCGTTCCCGTCTCCGGATACAGCACTTTGTCCAAGTTGGACAGCCCGAGTCGGCGTCCTTCGACCTCGACGATCACCTTAGAACCGGCCACGTGCCAAGTCTGCCGCACCGATGTCGGCGATCAATGCCGCCAAGGCCGGAGCCCGTTGAACACGACGTGACCAGTGGTACCGCTGAGGGTGGTCTCGCCGGATTCGAAGGTCTAGCATCACCTGATCGGCAAGGGTCCGGTACCTGAACGGGGGTCCACAGTGACGGCGACCGACCAGAGCGACCCGATCCGCTTGGCAGAAGTCGACCAATATCTCACGCTGCTCGACCGGCCTGACGCCTTTCTCGACGGCATCTGCGCCCGGGCCGCGGAAGCGTTCGGCGTTCCGATGGCGACGGTCAGTTTCGTCCACGACTACGAGGTGGCGTTCGTCGGGCGCTACGGCGTAGATCTGCCGGGCGCGAGCGCGGGACCCGGTCTGTGCGCCACCGCTATCGGCGATGACAAGCCGTACGTCGTGCCCGACGCGCCGGCCCACCCCATCGCGTCCCAGCATCCACTGGTCAGCGGATCCCCCGGGCTGTGTTTTTACGCGGCGGCGCCGATCACGACGGCCGCCGGCTACCGGATCGGCACGGTCAGCGTGATGGACCTGCGGCCGCGGCACACAACGTCTGTGGAGATTGCGGTTCTAAGGGAACTGGCCGCCGAGGTCGGTCGCGAGCTGGATGCGCGGCTCGCCAGCGGCGACGGGGGATGAACCCGCCCGGCCGACCGCGGCAGGTGGCACCCAGGCGACGGGGGGAGCACCCGGATGCCACCTGTGACGGCACCCGGCCGGGGGGAGGGCCGGGCGCCGCCGTGATGGTGTCGCGCGGGGGGACACGACACCACCGGGATGCGGCCGATGACACACGTTGGCGCTGCCGCGACAGTGGCAGATGCCGGCAGGACTCGCTAGCCCTTTGTCGTGACGTGTTCACGTCATGGCGCAAAGACGCCACGCCGGGTAAGGTGCCGACCGCGGTTCGGACGGCCAGGGAGGGCCCGTGACATTGGCGGTCATCGGGATCGGCGGCACGCAGGAGCTGGTCTACCGGGCGCTGGTCGCCCAGCCGGACGCCACCACATCGATGCTGGCCAGCAAGCTGGGCCTGCCGCAAGAGACGGTGGTCAGCGCGCTCGAAGCGGTGGCTGAACGCGGGCTCGCCGCCCGCTCTGCCGCAGGCCCCGATAGGTACGTGCCCGCGCCGCCGGCAGTGGCGCTCGGAGCCATCGTGACGCAGTACCACGACGATCTGCGGCGCGTGGACGTGGTGCTCGCCGAACTGGCCGAGGAATATCGCAGGGCCAGCCAAGCCCGGTCGATTCAGGACGTCATCGAGATCGTGGCCGGGGTTGAAGCCATCAAGCACCGCTTCGACCAGCTACAGCTGGGCGCGAAGCAAGAGGTGCTGACATTCGTGACAGGACCCACGGTGGCCGTGCCGTACACGGAGAACACCGCACGGCTGCGGGCCACAGAGCGAGGCGTCAGGTTCCGGAGGGTCATCGCCCGTAACGAGCTGGAACATCCCGAGCCAGTCGCGGAGATCACTGCTCGGATCCGGGGAGGCGAGCAGATCCGCGTCGTTGCGAAACTGCCGATGAAACTGATCATCGCCGACCGATCGGCCGCATTGGTCGGACTTCTCAACGACGGGGTGCCCGCGGCGCTGTTCGTCCATTCCAGCGGGCTGTTGGACGGGCTGGTGGCGCTGTTCGACAGCACCTGGCGGGTCGGTGTACCACTTCTGGTCGGCACCGACGGCCTCGTGGAAGGTGCTGCCGAGCCGGGCGTCGACGCGGCCGACATGAGGATCCTCGGTTTGCTGCTCGCCGGGCTGACCGATCAGTCGGTCGCCGGGCAGTTGGACGTCTCGGTTCGCACGGTGCAGCGGCGAGTCAAACACCTGATGGAGACCGCGGGCGTGCAGACGCGCATGCAGCTCGGTTGGCATGCGGCGCGTAACGGGTGGGTCTGAGCCGGCGCCGCCGTCAGTCGGCCTCGGCGAGCACTCCCTCGTAGTACGCGATCTTGTGTTGGATCATCTCCTGGCGCTGGCGCAGCTCGGCGATGCGTTCGGTCAACGCCTGGTCGTGAGCCGTCAGGATCTCCAGCCGGTCCGGGATGGTCCGGTCTCCCTCGCGCACCAGTTCGGCGAACTCGCGCAGCCGGGCGATCGGCATATCGGTGTCCCGCAGGCAGCGGACCAGGTCGAGCAGTTCGACGTCGGACGCCCGGTAGCGGCGATGCCCGGACGGCGCACGCTCGACCTCGGTGAGCAGCCCTTCTCGCTCGTAGTAGCGCAAGGTGTCGAGGCTCAGCCCGAATCGCGCGGCGACCTCGCCG
This sequence comes from Jiangellaceae bacterium, assembly GCA_035462225.1. GTDB lineage: Bacteria > Actinomycetota > Actinomycetes > Jiangellales > Jiangellaceae > JASLBX01. Next base: position 3,234 of record DATHUM010000207.1, read on the forward strand.
GGTGTGTAGGCGGTCTCCATGACCACCAGCTTGGTACCTGGAGTGCACTCCAAGTCAAGGCCCGTATCCTTTGGGTGAGCGAGCTGGGCGCACCGGTGCCCAGACGGGGAGGTGGCCCATGCGCTTCCTGCACGAGCGGATTCCGGACCACGATCTCACCTACAGCGACGTGTTTCTGGTCCCTTCGCGATCGGCGGTCAGTTCACGACTGGACGTAGACCTCCGCACGTCGGACGGCAGCGGGACGACCATCCCGATCGTGGTCGCGAACATGACGGCGGTCGCGGGCCGCCGGATGGCCGAGACGGTAGCGCGGTGCGGCGGCCTCACCGTCCTTCCGCAGGACATCCCGGTCGAGGTGGTCGGCGACGTCGTGCAGTGGATCAAGCAGCGGCACATCGTCTACGACACGCCGATCACCATGGATCCTTCAGCGACGGTCGGCGAGGCGCTCAACCTGCTTCCCAAGCGAGGGCACGGTGCGGTCATCGTCGTAGAGGAGGGCCGGGCCGTCGGCGTCGTGACCGAACCCGACTGCACCGACGTCGACAGGTTCACCCAGGTGGGTTCGGTGATGTCGGCGGAGTTGCTGACGCTGCCCGACGGCGTCACACCAGAGGACGCGTTCAACAAGTTGCACGACGGCGGTCACCGGCTGGCGCCGGTCGTCGACTCGTCCGGCCAGGTCGTGGGAATCATCACCCGCGAGCGCGCTGTTCGGGCGAGCCTTTACCAACCGACCCTCGACGAGCAGGGCCGGCTGCGGGTGGCGGCTGCGGTAGGGATCACCGGTGATGTCGTGGGCAAGGCGAAGGCCCTGCTCGACGCGGGCGCCGACGCCCTGGTGATCGACACCGCACACGGCCACCAGGAACGCATGATGGAGGTCTTGGAGGCCGTACGGGCGCTGGACCCGCCCGTCCCAATGGTGGCCGGAAACGTGGCGACCGCGGCGGGGGTTACCGATCTCATGGCAGCCGGCGCGGACATCGTCAAGGTGGGTGTCGGGCCCGGGGCGATGTGCACGACCCGGATGATGACGGGGGTCGGACGGCCGCAGTTCTCGACCGTGTATGAGTGTGCCCGCCGGGCCCGTCAGCTGGGCAAACACGTCTGGGCCGACGGCGGCGTCAGGCATCCGCGCGATGTCGCGCTGGCACTCGCCGCCGGGGCGTCCAACGTGATGGTCGGGTCGTGGTTCGCCGGAACCTACGAATCGCCGGGCGACGCCTATCGCGACGCCGGCGGGCGGCTCTACAAGGAGAGTTTCGGCATGGCCTCCTCCCGAGCCGTCCGGCTGCGGACCGCCGAGGACTCTCCGTTCGAGCGGGCCCGCAAGGCGGTCTTCGAAGAAGGCATCTCACACGCGCGGATGTATCTCGACCCCGTCCGCCCCAGCGTCGAGGACCTGCTCGACATGATCGTGGCAGGGGTTCGCAGCGCCTTCACCTACGCCGGCGCGGCCTCGCTCGATGAGTTCCACCAGCGTGCGGTCGTCGGTGTGCAGAGCGCGTCCGGGTACGCCGAGGGCATGCCGGTGGACGAAAGCTGGTGAGGTCATAGACTTCACCGACGTGACCGACACCAGCCCAGCTCCTGCCGCCGACCTGCCGACCGCGTTCGCGCCGGCCGAGGTAGAGGGGACGCTGTACGAGCGCTGGGTCCAGCGCGGCTACTTCGAGGCCGACGACAAGAGCGACCGGCCGCCGTACTGCATCGTGATCCCGCCGCCGAACGTCACCGGCAGCCTGCACCTCGGCCACGCGTTCGAGCACACGCTCATCGACGCGCTGATCCGGCGCCGCCGCATGCAGGGGTACGAGGCGCTGTGGATGCCTGGCATGGACCACGCCGGCATAGCCACCCAGAACGTTGTCGAACGCGAACTGGCCAGGGAGGGGCTTTCCCGCCACGACCTTGGGCGAGAGGCGTTCGTCCAGCGAGTCTGGCAATGGAAGGTACAGTCCGGCGGGCAGATATCCGGCCAGATGCGCCGGCTCGGCGACAGCGTCGCGTGGAGCCGCGAGCGGTTCACCATGGACGAAGGCCTGTCGCGAGTCGTCCCGACGATTTTCAAGCGGCTTTACGGCGACGGCCTGATCTACCGCGCCGAGCGCATCATCAACTGGTGCGTGCGCTGCCACACCGCCCTGTCCGACATCGAGGTCGAGCACACCGAGGACGAGGGTGAGCTGATCTCGATCAGGTACGACGACGAGGTCGTGGTGGCGACCACGCGGGCCGAGACGATGCTGGGCGACACCGCCGTCGCGGTCAATCCCGACGACGAGCGCTACCAGCACCTGGTCGGCACCGAGGTGGAACTGCCGCTGACCGGCCGGCGAATCCCGGTCGTCGCGGACCCGCACGTCGACCCCGAGTTCGGTACCGGCATGGTCAAGGTGACGCCCGCCCATGACCCCAACGACTTCGAGATCGGCCGCCGCCACAACTTGCCAGCCCTGACAATCATGGATGAGCTTGGCGTCATCACCGCGCACGGCCCGTTCCAGGGCCTCGACCGGTTCGAGGCTCGCCCTGCCGTGGTGGCCGCGCTGCGCGAGCAGGGCCGGATCGTTACCGAGAAGCGTCCTTGGGTCCATGCCGTTGGGCACTGCTCGCGCTGCAAGACCGTTGTCGAACCGCGCCTGTCGCTGCAGTGGTTCGTCCGGGTGGGCCCGCTGGCCAAGGCTGCCGGCGACGCAGTCCGGGACGGCCGGGTGCGGATCCACCCCAAGGACATGGAGCCGCGCTGGTTCGCCTGGGTCGACAACATGCATGACTGGTGCATCTCCCGCCAGCTGTGGTGGGGGCACCGCATTCCGGTGTGGTACGGCCCGAACGACGAGGTCGTGTGCGTCGGGCCGGACGACGAAGTGCCCTCGGGTGACGGCTGGACGCAGGACGAGGACGTGCTCGACACCTGGTTCTCCTCGGCGCTGTGGCCGTTCTCGACGCTGGGGTGGCCCGAGCAGACCGCGGCGATGGAGAAGTTCTACCCGAACCAGGTTCTGGTCACCGGATACGACATCTTGTTCTTCTGGGTCGCCCGGATGATGATGTTCGGGCTCTACGCGAACGCCGAGTTCGGCCCGGAACGCGCCATCCCGTTCTCGACGGTGGCGCTGCACGGCATGGTGCGTGATGCGCGCGGCAAGAAGATGTCCAAGTCGTTCGGGAACGTCGTCGATCCGATGGACTGGATGGATGCCTACGGCTCGGACGCGCTGCGCTTCACGCTGGCCCGCGGGGCCAATCCCGGGACGGATGTTCCTATCGGTGAGGACTGGGTACAGGCGTCCCGCAACTTCTGCAACAAGCTGTGGAACGCCACCCGGTTCGCGTTGCTCAACGGCGCGCGGGTGGGTGAGTTGCCGAGGGCCGCCGAGCTGTCGGCGCCGGACCGGTGGATCTTGTCGCGACTGCACACGACGCTGGCCGAGGTGGATGCGCTCTACGAGGACTTCCAATTCGCCAAGCTCACCGAGGCGATCTACCACTTCACGTGGGACGAGTTCTGCGACTGGTACGTGGAGTTGGCCAAGACGCCGCTGTCGCGTGGTGGGACCGACGCGGAGCGGACCAGGCTGGTGCTGGGGCACGTGTTGGACGCGTTGCTGCGGGTGCTGCATCCGATCACCCCGTTCGTATCCGAGGCACTGTGGACGACGCTGACCGGCCGCGAGACGCTCGTGACGGTCGCGTGGCCC
>DATHUM010000208.1:0-10291 GCA_035462225.1 Jiangellaceae bacterium
ATCCCTGCGAGCACTATCAGCGCGATGACCAGGCCGTTGGCCACGAGCGCCACCAGCACGGCCAGAGCGCCCGACACTACGGCGCCTACCAACGGGATGTAAGCGCCGAAGAACACCAGCACACCCAGCGGGAGTGCGAGCGGCACGCCGAGGATGAGCAACAAGATCGTGATGAAGACGGCGTCGAACAGCGCGACCACCGTCTGCCCGCGGATGTAAGACGTGAGGGTCGACCACGCCTGGCGGCCGGCGCCGTCGGCACGCGCGCGCGATCCGCGGGGAAACATCCGGACCGTCCACGCCCAGATCCGTTCGCCGTCGTAGAGGAACAGCACGAGCGCCACGAGCGTGAGCACCATGCCGGTGAGGAACTCGATCGCCGCGGTCGCAGTCGACACCGCGCCTTCGGTGAGCGCCGCCTCGTTCTGCCCGAGTGCCTCCAGGATCCGGTCGACCCAGACGTCGATCTGCTCTTCGGTGAGGTAGAACGGCGGGCCGCCGAACCACTCCTCCAACTCGACAAGACCCTCACCGGCCTGTTCGACGACCTCGCCGAACTGACCGCTCACGGCGCCTCCGACCAGGGTGAGCGATCCGCTCAACACGATGAGAAAGGCGACGAACACGGTCGCGGCGGCAAGCCCACGACGCCAGCCTTTGCTTCGCAGCCACCGCACCCCCGGCTGCAGGAGCGCGGCCAACAGGATGGCGACCGCGATCGGGAACACGACGAGACGCAGCTGCCAGGCCACCCACCCCAGCAGAGCCACCGCGGCAACGATCACCAGTAGCCGCCAGGACCAGTCAGCCGCGGCCCGGACGGCAAACGGGACCGGGTGATCCGCCGCCTGAGGTTTCTCGGGGACTGCCGCCGCTGGCTTGTCGGCCTGGCCGGCGGCGAGCAGGTCCGCCACTAGGGGATCCTCGTTGTCGAGCAGTTCTCGGCGGCGGGCGATGCGCTCGCGCATCGCTTCAAGGCTGCGCCGAACGCTGCGGGGACCTAGATCCGTCACGTCACCAGCGTGTCACAATCACAAGCCGTCAACACTCGTACCGGCGTGCACAAGTAGCCGGGCCAGCGCACGCCGGCCGACCTGCCGAAGCACTTCCGGGCGCGTCGGAGTCGCGTGCCGGATGCAACGTCACCGGATGTCCGTAGACTGACCGCCGACTGCAAACATCAGGCGGTTCTGGGGGCCACCGTGACGCCGTCGGCGCAACAGCTGACCGATGCTCAACTACTGGAGCGAACTCGCGCGGGAGACATGTCCGCGTTTCACGCGCTGTACCGCCGGCACCTCTCCGATGCACGCCGCGTCGCCCGCACCGTCAGCGACGTCGGCGAGCAAGCCGACGACATCGTTGCCGAGGCGTTCGACAGGGTGCTCGCCAAGGTTCGGGCGGGCACCGGACCCACGGACGTGCTCACGCCGTACTTGCGGGTCGTTGTGCGGCGGCTCGCGGTCGACCGCCATCGGGCCAGTGCCCGCCGCGGGCACCCTGCCGACCCGGCGATGCTCGACGAGTTGCCCACCGCCGACGACATGATCGCTCCGCAGTCCGATCGCGATCTGGTGCGCGCCGCGTTCGAGTCACTTCCGGAGCGGTGGCAGCGTGTGCTGTGGCACACCGAGATCGAGGGCCGCCCGCTGGCCACCCTGGTCCCTGCCCTTGCCGGCTCACCCAATGCCGTCGCTGCGCTTGCGTACCGCGCGCGCGAAGGGCTCAGGCAGGCGTTCCTCGCGATTCACCTGGCTGCGAGCACTCCACCGCTGTGCCGGCCGTACGTTCCGAGGCTCGCCGCGTACATCCGCCGGACGTTGTCGCCGGAAGATGACGTCTCCGTCGCGGTCCACCTCGACGTCTGCGCCCATTGCCGAGAACGGCGCGACGAGCTGCTGCTGCTGCTGGTGTCCGATGTGCGAAGTGTTCTCGTGCCCGCACTGCTCGGTACGTTCGCTGCTAGCGGGGCCAGTGCCACGGCGCTGGTCGGCGTGGCCGCGCTGGCTCGGACGGCGAGCCGGGAAGACTCGCCAGCCGGAGCCGCCCTGACGGGTGGATCGACACGTGGTGAAGCCAGCACCGGCTCTCACCGTCGACCCCCACGTCTCGTGCAGGTTGTCGCCACGGCGCTGGTGTCGGCTGCGGCTGCCGCGGCGGTCGCGTTCGCCGCCATCTCGGCGATAGACCCGTCCTCTCGGCCGGACGAACAGCTGGGCGCCCCATCGGTGGGTACAGCGCAGACCGAGGCGGTCACCGCGGGTACTCCCACGGTGGATCTGACTGCCCCTGAGCCGCCCGGAACACCGCTCGAGCCGCCCGGCCTTACCGAGGAGCCAGGTGACGGCGAGGCCGGCGAGCCGACCCCGGAGCCTGACCCGGACACTCAGCCAACGGCCGAGTCCAGCCCGCCGACGGACGCGGCGGTCGAGGACGAACCGTCGACGTCCGAACAGCCTGGGTCGCGGCCGGCGAATCGGTCCGGCGATGAGCCGGAGGAGCCTGCTCGTAAGCGCGGATCCGACGCCGACCCCGATTCCACCACGCGTAGTTCGGACGACGGCCGAGGCAACGACGACCCCGGCCGGCCACCGCCGTCGCCGTGGATGTGCTATGTCCTCAAGCCCGTGCTGCCGTGGTGCGACTGAGTAGGCGTCAAGAGGCCGTTCGGCCCCTTCCCCATCGTCCGGTTGGCCGATCGGTGGTCGGCTCTCCGGGTCAACCTCGGTCGCGACTCTCCACAGCCTGCGGATCTGAGCGCACTCTGTTTGAGATCTGGCGAGGCATCGGCGCGCACCGGGTGCTCCGGCTTTCGCTAGCTGGAAAGCACTTGGGGGGATTCACCGATGACCGCGCTACCTGGGCTGCGCGACAGGCCGGCCGACCATCCCTACCGTCTGCGGGACGGCTGGCGGGCACTGGCCGCGTGCCGTGGGACTGACACCGACGTCTTCTACCCAGAGGGCCGCGGTCAGGCCCTCCGGGACAGGGAGGAGATCGCCAAACAGATCTGCGCCGAGTGCCCGGTGAGCCGGGAGTGCCGGCTGGCCGCCCGCGAGCGGCCGGAAAGGTACGGCATCTGGGGTGGGCTCACCGAAGACGAGCGTGGCTGGTCGCGCCGGTAGTGCGGCTACCCGAGGTCGCGCAGCGCGTCCTCGATGCCTCGATGGAACGTCGGGTACGCGTAGATCATGTGGCGCAGCGCGCCGACCGGAACCCGCGCGTGCACGGCCACCGCCAACGCAGAGAGCACCTCGCCACCGACCGGACCGGCAGACGTCGCCCCGACGAGCACGCCGTGTTCGGTGTCGGCGACGAGTTTGATGAACCCCTCGTTGCCGGTCTTGTGGATCCAGCCGCGCGCCGACGACGGAACCTGTCCGATACCTACCTCGGTCCGCACGCCCTTGGCCCGTGCATCGGCTTCGGTCATACCTACGGTACCCACCTCGGGATCGGTGAAGGTGACCCGCGGCAGCGCCCTGTAGTCGGCCGGTGGGCCGGCCTCGCCGAGGATGTCGCGGGCCGCGATCGCCGACTGGTACATGGCCACGTGGGTGAAGGCGCCGTGCCCCGTCACGTCACCGACCGCCCAGAGACCGTCGCCGGCGCGCATGTGCTCGTCGACCTTGACGGCTTTGGCGGCGGGGTCGAGGCCGACCGATTCGAGTCCCAGGTCTCCGAGTTCGGCCCGCCGACCCACGGCGACGAGAAACCTCTCAGCGGTCAACTCACCATCGTTGCCGGCGGTGACGGTGAACTGTTCGCCGTCGTGCCGCACCGCGGAAGCGCGGGTGCCGGTGCGGATCGTGATGCCGTCGGCGGCCAGGGCCTTCTCCACCAGGGCCGAGGTCTCGGGCTCCTCGACCGGCAGCAACCGGTCACTCGCCTCGATGACTGTGACCTCGACGCCGAACCGTGCGTAGGCCTGCGCCACTTCCAGTCCAATCGCTCCCCCGCCAAGGATGAGCAGCGTCGTTGGCAGCGACTTGGCCTCCACGGCGTCACGGTTCGTCCAGAACGGGGTCTGCTCGAGCCCGTCGATCGGGGGTACGACAGGGATGGTGCCGGTCGCGATCACCACTCCCCGGCGCGCCTGGATGGACTCGCCGTCCACCTCGACCAGGTTCTGCCCGGCCAGCCGGCCGCGACCGCGGATGAGCGTGCCACCCTTGCTGGTGAACCTGTCGACCGCGACCTGATCGTTCCAGTCGTCGGTGGCCTCCTCACGGATGCGGGCAGCCACCGGCGCCCAGTCGGGCGTCACCTCAGCGTGTCCGGCTATGCCTTCGATGCGCCGCGCCTCGGCCAGCAGGTTAGCCGCGCGGATCATCATCTTGGTCGGCACACATCCCCAATACGGGCACTCCCCGCCCACGAGCCGGTTCTCGATGCCGACCACCGACAGGCCGGCTTCGGCCAGCCGGCCGGCCACCGCCTCACCCCCGACACCCATTCCGACCACGACGACGTCTACCTGCTGTGCCATATCAACTGCCCCCTCTGCCGCGGAGTCTCGATGATCCGTATGTCGATCCGTGTGCGGTGATCCATATCCCGCTATACGGTCCACCGTAGTCCGTGGGTAGGACGCGACGCCTGCCCCGAGGGATGCCATCCGTTCATCGAAAACCGGCGATGTCGCCGGTGAGATACCGCTGGAGCGTTGGAGCGACTGCGGCGATCACGGTCTCACGCGGCACCGTGGCGATGGGTTCGAATTTGAGTATGTACCTCGTGGCCGCCAGTCCGAGGAGCTGACTGGCGGCTAAGTTCGCGCGTAGCGGCAGCTCAGCCGCGTCGACCACGGCGTCCAGTTCGCGCACCACGCGCCGGATGATCTGAACGGCGAAGAACTCCCGAATCAACTTGCCTGAGAGCCGGTTCGCGAACGCGCCACGAAGCAACGCCTCGAACGCCGGAGCGGTGACCGGGCTCTCGAACATCGAGATGAACGTCGTGACGAGGCGCTCTCCGAGCTTCGCCGGGTCGCCGGCCACGATCCTCGGTACCAGGTCGGCGGGATTTACCGGCGGCTGCACCACCGCGAGGAACAGTTGCTCCTTGGTGCCGAAGTAGTGGTGGACCAGCGCCGGGTCCACACCGGCGTTGGCAGCGATCTGCCTGATGGAGGCTCCGTCGTACCCGCGCTCGGCGAACACCTCGCGGGCTGCGGCAACAATCCCGCCGCGGGTGTCCTGCCTGCCGGGCCGGCGGCCGACCCTGCGAGCCATGCCCACAGGCTACGGCGTACGTCGGCGGAGGGTCGCCGCGCCGAGAATCAGAGCCAGGGCGACGACACCGACGACGATGCCGAGGTCGCGCCACATGGTGGCGGTGGTCTCGGAATTCGCGCCGACCTCCATCAATGCGCCCACGGCGTACGTCATCGGAAACACGTTGCTGATCGCCTCCAGCCACCCCGCCATCTGGTCTCGCGCAACGAACAGGCCGCTGAGCAACACCTGTGGAAGCACGACGACCGGCATGAACTGGACGGCCTGGAACTCGGTGCGCGCAAAGGCACTGAAGAACAGCCCGAGCGCGACTCCCAGCACGGCGTTGGTCACCGCGATGAGAATCACCCAGCCTGCGCTACCAGCGGTGTCGAGGTCGAGCAACAAGTAGGCCAGCGCTGCGGTGACGGCCGCCTGGAAAGCCGCGGCGAGTCCGAAGGCGATGCCGCATGCGAACAGCAGGTCGAGCTTGCCCATCGGCGTGGTGAAGAGCCGCTCGAGGGTGCCGGACGTCCGTTCTCGCAACACGGCAATACTGGTGAGCAGGAACATGATCGTGAATGGAAAGACGCCCAGCATGATCAGTGCGATCCGGTTGAACACCACTGGCTGGTCTTCGTACATGAAGTAGAGCAGAGACAGCAGGACGATCGGCACGACCAGCATGAGCGCGATCGTGCGACGATCGTGCAGCAACTGGCGCAGAATTCGCTCAGTGGTGCTGGCAAGAATTCGCACAGACATCATTGATCTACCGCTCCCTGCCCGCGAACGAGCCGGAGGAAGGCCTCGTCCAGATCGTCCGTGCCGGCCGCCTGCTTGACCGCGGCCGGCGTGTCATCGGCGATGATCGAACCGTCGCGGATGAGCAGCAGCCGATCGCACCGGTTCGCCTCGTCCATGACGTGACTTGACACCACCAGCGTCGCGCCGTCCTCGGCCAGCTTGCGGAAGCGGCGCCACAACTCGTCACGTAGCACGGGGTCCTGACCGACCGTGGGCTCATCAAGGACGATCACCTCCGGTTGGCCGACAAGCGCGCACGCCAGCGACGCCCGGCTGCGCTGGCCGCCGGAGAGCGTCGACACCAGTTGCCTAGCTTGATCCTCCAGCCCGACGTCGACGATCGTGCGGTCGGTCTCGTCGGCTCCGAGACCGTACAGCGAGGCGAAGTACCGCACGTTCTCGCGCACCGTGAGATCCGAGTAGACACTCGGCGACTGCGTCAGGTATCCCATCGTGCGCCGCAACTCTGGCGATCCTGCCGGTCGGCCCAGCACGGTCACCTGGCCGGACTTGACGAGTTGCACGCCGACGATCGCGCGCATGAGCGTCGTCTTGCCCGCCCCGCTCGGCCCCAGAAGACCGGTGACGAGTCCGCTCCGGATTTCGGCACTGACGCTGTGCAGCACCTCCTGCGTACCCCGCTCCACGACCAGGTCGCGAATCTCGACGGCGCTCGCCACGAACCCTCCTTATTCAACAAGTGTTGAATTAACGCTAGACGAATTCTGACCGGGTTGGCAAGTGTCATGGCGAGCGAGTGGTCGTCACGCAGGTGTTGCAGTGATCAGGTGACCGGTGATGGGCAGCTCCACTTGCAGCCGTAGCCGTGTTGCCCGACCGTGCATCTCGTAGCACGATCAGCAAATGGCTAGACGTCCCCTCGTAATCGCGTTCGACGTCATCGAGACGCTGTTCCCGCTCGAGCCGATCCGGCATCGACTTATCGACGCCGGCCTGCCCGGCCACCTGCTCGAGCAGTGGTTCGCCAGGCTCCTTCGCGACGCGTTCGCGGTTGTGGCGAGCGGCGGCTACCGCCCGTTCGGCGAGTTCGCGGCCGCAGCTCTGCGCTCGAGCGCGAGAACGCCCCTGACCGATGCGCAGGTTCAGACCATCCTGGCCGGCTTTGCCGAGCTCGACCCGCACCCGGATGTCGTGCCCGCGGTAGAGCGGCTGCGCGATGCCGGCATCCGGATGGTCACGCTGACCAATGGTTCAGCGGCCAACACCTCGGCGCTGCTTCGCCGCGCGGGCATCGACGAGGACATCGAGCAGGTGCTGTCGGTCGACGACATTCAGCGGTGGAAACCTGCACCCGAGATCTACTGGCACGCCGCTACGAGCACCGGTGTCGAACCCGACCGGCTCGCCCTGGTCGCCGCCCACGCGTGGGACGCCCACGGCGCCCACGAGGCAGGTCTCGTCACCGGATGGATCAGCCGGCTCGAGGACGAGTACCCGCGCGTGTTCGCACCACCGGACGTCACCGGGGCCGACCTCGGCACGGTTGTCGACGGGCTGCTTCGGTTACCCGCCTGACGGGCAACCCTTCAAGAACCGTGCTCCGCGTGCCCGCGCAGGCGGGTCCGGGCTTCGCCGTAACGCGACGTCTCGTAGGCGACCATGATCCACATCAACGCGACAACCCCGACAAGTGTGGCGAGCGACGGAACGTCGCCGACAGCGGGCACTGCTGCCACCAGAATCACCGCGAGCCCGAGACGCTCCCAGTTGACCGAGTGAGCGTTGCGCAGCCGCAGCGCGACATGCGCCAGCAGATACAGTGCCACGCCGCCGAGCAGGGCGAACGCCGCGACCGTGCTCAACGGTTCGTCGACGTGGTGCAGCGTATTCTCCAACCCAACGGCGACCAGCACGATGCCGGCCGCCATGGGAAAGTGCAGGTAGGAGTACGAATCACGGGCTAGCGCGTTGCGTTCGCGTCCTTCCGCGGCGCGGGTCAATCGCCGTTCCGTGACGAGGGCGACGACGTCGAAGTACACCCACCACAGCGCCGACGCGAGCGCAACCCCGAGCACGGCCGCGGTGAGCACCGGCGCGCTCGTCCCGACGTCCGCCCCGACCCCAAGGACGACGATGGATTCCCCGAGGGCCAAGATGATGATCAGGCCGTGCCGCTCGGCGAAGTGTGCCGGGACGAGCTTCCAGCCAGCCACGCCGAAGATCGCCGGGCCGCCGAAGTCGATCAAGATGGCCAGGGCCCACATCGCCCCCTGCGCGAAGCCGTCCAGGAACGAGGCCGTCGTCAGCAGGGTTATCCCGATGAGCGAACTCACCGCGAGAGTGGTGACCGAGTAGCGCAAATCGGGTGCGTCTTGGCTGGCGAGCACGAAGAGCACAAGGTGCGCGATCCGCACGAAGCCGTAGGCGATCGCGAACGTCAACCCGAGATCACCGAAGGCATCGGGAACAGCCAAGGCCACCACGAGCAGCGCGCCCATCGCGCCGAACATCGCGATCCGGATCGGGCCTTCCTCGGGATCGATCACACTGGTCAGCCAGGCGAAGCCGGCCCACGACCACCACAGGACGGCAAGCACCATCAACCCGCGCACGATGCCCTGAAACGACGGCTGAGCGACCATCAGCGCAGTGCACTGGGTGAACGCCAGCACGAATACCAGGTCGAAGAACAGCTCCAGGAATCGGACCTTCGCCCCGCCGCGCATTACGGCGCGGACTCGATGACGTCGGCCACTCGCTGCAGCATCGTCGACGGTCACTCGACACACCCCTGACCAGCTTCGTAATGAAGTAATCGCCGATGATGCTACTAGGAAACGTCGCGCCGGCGAGTCGCCAGCACGCCCGCGGCGACAAACACTACGACGTATCCGGCCAACACGAGGCCGCCTTGCCATGGATCGAGATACGACCGGATCGCCAGCGTGCTTCCATCAGCCCGAGTCGCGGGACCAGGAGTAGTGAGTCCATCATCGTAGAGATATGCGACGCCACCGACCCGTGTTCGCTCGCATCTACTCCCGCCTTTCGGGACCGATGGACCGCGGCGGCATGGCCGAGTATCGGGACCGCACGCTGGCCGGCCTATCCGGAAGGGTGCTCGTGGTGGGCGCCGGCGACGGCGCCAACTTCCGGCATTACCCGAGCGGGGTCAGCCACTTGGTAGCGGTCGAGCCCGAGCCGTACCTACGGGCCAGGGCACTGGAACGGGCCGAGACGGTCGGCATCGAAGTGGAGATCGTCGACGGAGTCGCTGAGGACCTCGGCTTCGCTGACGGCAGCTTCGACGCAGCCGTCGTCACACTCACGCTGTGCAGCGTGGCCGATCAGGGCCGGGCACTTCGCGAGATATACCGGGTTCTCCGGCCGGGTGGTGAGCTTCGCTTGTTCGAGCATGTGCGCGCCGAATCGGCCTCGATGCGCGCCGTCCAGCGAACCCTCGATGCCACCGTGTGGCCGCTCGTCGCGGGCGGCTGCCACACCGGGCGCGACACGCAGGCGGCCATCGAAGCGACGGGGTTCCAGATCACCGAGCTCGATGCACTGCGATTTCCGGACGTCCGGCTGAGCACATCGGTCACGCGGCACCTGCTGGGCGTTGCGATCGGTCCGTGACAGCGCGCCTGTTCCGGGCTTTGCGGCCATGAGTCGGCTGCACGCGGCAACACCTGCTCGTCCGGCACGTCCATCACCTCGCATGCGCACTACCTGCTTATCTTCGGGCGACCCCAGGTGAAGCTGAGCTCGACCGCTCGCTTCCAGTTGGCATACTCCGATTCGCGGTGCCCCGCGTCCATGTGGGGCAGCCAGCGGGCTGCGACGTGCCAGTTGCGGCGAAGCCCTTCCAGGTCCGGCCAGTACCCGACGGCGAGCCCGGCCGCATACGCGGCGCCCAGCGAGACGGTCTCGGCGACCATCGGCCGCATGACCGGGACGTCCAGCACGTCGGAGATGAACTGCATCAGCAAATGGTCCGCGGTCATCCCGCCGTCCACCTTCAGTGCGGTTGTACCCATCCCCGAGTCCGCGTTCATCGCATCGACCACCTCGCGGGTCTGCCAGCCGGTCGCCTCGAGCACCGCCCGCGCCAGGTGGCCTTTGGTGATGTAGGACGTCAGCCCGACGATGATGCCGCGCGCCTCACTGCGCCAGTGCGGAGCGAACAATCCGGAGAACGCCGGCACTATGTAGCACCCGCCGTTGTCCTCCACCGTGCGGGCAAGGGTCTCGATCTCCGGTGCGCTGCCGATCAGACCGAGGTTGTCGCGGAACCACTGGACGAGGGA
>DATHUM010000209.1:0-11460 GCA_035462225.1 Jiangellaceae bacterium
CCGTCTTCCCAGCGCCTGGACGAGCTCGGCGTTCTGCCGGAACACTGTCAGCGCCCGGCACAGCTCGTCGATGTGGCCCGGCCACCAGGTCTGCGGATTCATCACACGGCCTCCAATCGACGCACCTGGCCGGCCGCCACCTCGGCGTAGGCCTGTTCGACCTGTTCGGCCACCCGCGCCCAGTCGAACCGCTCCTCGGCCCGCAACCTCCCCGCGCGCCCCAGCCGGCGGCGCAACGTCTGGTCGCCGAGCAACCGGCGGGCAGCGTCAGCTACCGCAGCGGGGTCCCGGGGCGGAACGAGCAGGCCCGTCTCACCGTCGGCCACCGAGTCGAGCAACCCGCCGACCGCGCTGCCGATGACCGGCCGGGCACAGCTCATGGCCTCCAGCGGGACGATTCCGAACGGCTCGTACCAGGGAGTCGTAACGACCGCGTCGGCCGATCGGATCACGGGCGGAACGGTGTCGTGGTTCACGCTGCCCAGCAGGATGACCCGGTCGGCCACGCCGAGCTCGTCGGCGAGAGCGGCCAGCCGCCTGGCTTCGGGGTCCTCGCCCACCTGTTCGGCCGGCGGGCCGCCCGCGATCAGCAGTTCAGCGTCGGGCAGCTCCGGCATGGCCCGGATGACGGTGTCGACGCCCTTGCGTTCTACCAGCCGGCCCAGCGAGAGCAGGCGACGCCGACCGTTGGCCGGCCAGCTGTTGCCGTCCGGGGTGAACCGCCGCGTGTCGACGCCGCACGGCACGATCCGGATCCTGTCCTCGGGTGCACCGAGCCTGCTCAGCTCGGCGACTTCGTCGCGGCAGGTCGCGACCACCAGATCGGCCCAGCGACCGAGTGCGGACTCGATCCTGATGCGTTGCGGCGGGCTGGTGTCGGCGTCGCCCTGGTGCCGACGCTTGACCGATCCGAGGGCGTGGAACGTCTGCACCATCGGGATCCCCAGGTCTTTCGCCGCTGACACGGTCGCCATACCCGACATCCAGAAATGCGCGTGCGCGACGTCCGGCCGCCGGTCACCGGACCAGGTGTGCTGTAGCCACCGGCCGAATGCGGGCATGAACGGGGGCAGCTCGTCCTTCGGGATGTGCTCTGCCGGCCCCGCCGGCACATGCACGACGGTGACACCTGGGCAAAGTTCTGCGGTAGGCGGCAGATCCGCCGCATCGCGCCGCGTATATACGTCCACCCGATGGCCGCGCGCCGCCAGAGTTCTGGCCAGATCGCCGACATAGACGTTCTGGCCCCCCGCATCGGCGCCTCCGAGCGCCGCCAGCGGACTGGCGTGCTCGGAGATCATCGCGATCCTCATCGGATCACCTCCTTTAGTAAGCGGTCCCAGTCGTCCAGGAACCGGTCGAGACCGAAGCGCGCCAGGGCGTGCTGGCGGGCAGCCAGGCCCACCTGCCTGGCCTCCTCGGGGTCGTGAAGCCACCGGCGTGCCGCTGCGGCCAGATCTGCCGGATCGGTAGACAGCACGCCAGCCGTTGCCGGTACGGCATCCGGAGCCGCCGTAGCGGCCCAGCCCAGCACCGGCATGCCGATCGCCATGGCCTCGATGAGCGCGAGGCCCAGGCTTGTCCAGCGGTACGGATGGAAATAGGCGCGGCACCGGCCGAGCTCATCGTGCAACGCGTCCTGGTGAAGGTTCTCGTGTACGGCGGCCAGGCCCGGGGCGCGCGCTGCGAGCGGGGCCATGCCCATGCCGAAGACCTCCACCGGAACCTGGCTCGCCAGTTCGACGAGCGTGTCGGTCCCTGCCACCCGCCAGCGGCGGACCGGCTCATTGACCACTGCGGCCACCGCGAGCCGCTGACCCGTATACCGGTAACCGGGGTCGATCACCCCGTGCTCGATGACCTCCACCGGTGCCGCACCGTTGTCCCACATCAGCTGGTTGAAGTGGGTGACGTGGACGATGGGGACGGTCGTCTGCCCGGCCAGCGGGTGCGATGTGGACGCCGCCGGCCCGTCCGGCGTGTTGTGCTCGACGTACACCGCTGGGACGTCGACGCCGGGACGCCGGCCGGTCCACCGTTCTAGCAGCTCCAGTTCTTGCGGCCGCTGGAGGATCGCGACGTCGAACTCCGCCCGGCCCAGCTCACTGACGGGAACCTCGACGGCGTTCGGCGGCCAGTCCCAGGTCTGCGCGCGACCCCGGCCGGCCGGACCCCTGTCCGGCGCAAGCGGCAAGAGGAACTCGTGCCGACCCTGCACCAGCGCCGTGGTCCAGGAGCCGTGAACGTGCCAGACCAGGACCTTCACGACACACCTGCCATGTCAGCGGGCCGGCCGGCAGTGGTGAGCCGCTCGACGGCCGCGACCACCGCCTCCGGGCGCACGTCGGAGATGCAGGGATGCCCCGGAATCGGGCACTCCCTGGCCCGGGTGTCGCGGCACGCCGCTGCCTGGTCGCCCAGCAGGACGACGGGCACCTGGTACGGCGCCCACCGCTCGGCCGGCACCACTGGCGCGAACAGCGACACGACAGGCGTCCCGACCGATGCCGCGATGTGGGCGGGCCCGGTATTGCCGACGACGACGCAGGACGCGCGCTCGAGCACGGCGGCGAGCTCGGCCAGGCTGGTCCGGCCGGCCAAATTCAGCGCGCCGGACGGCGTTGCATCGGCCGCCGCCTCCGCCTCCGCGCCGGTGCCGGTGACCGCCACTGCCCAGCCACTCGCAACGAGATGCCGGGCGATATCGCGCGCGTGGCCGGGCAGCAGTCCGCGGGCAGGCACCGATGCGCCGGGGTGCAGTACGACGTACGGCCGATCGGGGACGAGCCCGCCGACATCCGGCAGCGGCTGACGAACCCGGAGCCCGCCGGTGTCACCTGGAGGCAACTCGCCTCCGGCCGCGCGGGCCAGGCCCAGCGCCGCCTCGACTTCATGGCCCCCGTCTCGCCGGTGCCGGTGGTCCAGCAGCGATCCGGGGTAGTCCTCGCAGATCGCGCCGATCCACCCGATACCGGCCAGCCGCGCCAATAGCGCTATCGGAAGCGGGCATTGGTGAAACGAGGTGAAGACGACCGCGCGGTCGTAGTGCCGGTGGCCGAGCCGGCGGATCAACGACGTGATCTCCGTGGCATCCACCGGCGCCGGTTCATAGCCCGACCACGGCGGGTCGAAGATGACCAGCTCGTCGACCCCCGGCAGCAGCTCGCCCGCCGCTCGGCCGGCGGGCGAGGCAAGCAGGTCGACGTGCTCGTAGCGGTTCGCCAGCGCCCGGATCGCCGGGCCGGTGATCACCACGTCGCCCGCGCTGTCGAGCCGGACGGCCAGGACCCTGGTCATGTCCGCTCCCGGCCGTGAGGTTCCACGTTTCGATGCCGCCACTCGCCCCGTAGCCGGTGAACTGCCGCGACCGGCGGGATGGCGATGCTCGTGATCATCATTCGCCTGATCTCATCCGGTGTGGCCGGTCCGGGCTTGATGCGCAGCCAGCCGAACCGAGCGGTCAGCGCCAGCCAGCCGGCTGCTGCGGTAACGGCAGCACGCCGAGCGCCTACCGCCCCGGCGACCAGTGCGGCCAACCCGCACGCGGTCGTCGCGACGTGCCAGCCCAGGCGCCCCCGGGGGGCGACCGCGGCCTGACGCCAGCGCGGCCCGTGACGACGGCGCATCAGCGCGTCATCTGCGTTGCCGGCCTGGGCCCGCACGCTGGCCCACTCGCCATCCGGGCGCACCGGATGAAACGTCTCGCGGCGCCCGCGGACCAGCCGCCAACCACCCCTCTGCACTCGGACCGCGAGATCGGCGTCCTCGCGATAAGCGCGCCGGAACCGCTCGTCGAACCCGCCGGCGCGCTCGAGTGCCACCCGCCGATAGGCCATGTCGGCCGTGATCCACGAAGCTGAGGCCAGGGCGGCGGTGTTGCGCTCGGCGTCGGTGGGCCGGCGGTGCGCCGGCAGCGGCACCCGGATCTGGGCCTGGACGCCTGCCACGTCGGCGGGCTGCCCGGCCAGATCGGACGCAAGCCGCGCAGCCCAGTCCGCGGGCAACTCGACGTCGTCGTCGAGGAAGACGACCCACTCGGCACTCGCCTTGCGCCAGCCGGCGTTGCGGGCCGCGGCAGGCCCGTTTCCCCCGGAACGGACGACCTGCGGGTCGAGCCCTCCGACCCGGACCTCCAACTCCGGCGGCACGCCGGACCGATCGTCCACGACCACGATCTGCTCCGGCCCGTTGGATGAATCTTGCCCGGCGAGGGAGGCGAGCAGCCGGTACAGGCTCGGGCGGGCGACGGTGGGGATGACTATCGCGTAGCCCATCAGTCCGCCTCGGTTACGTATACGCCTTGACGGCGAACAAGGTGCGGGCCGAGCACCAACGCGTCGACCGGCGTCGAACCGAACAGTTCCAGCGCGTCGCGAGGATCGTCGACGATCGGCCGGCCGGCGGTGTTGAGGCTCGTGTTGAGTAGTACTGGCAGGCCGGTGCGAGCCTCGAACGCGCGCAGTAGGGCGGCAACCCTGGGCAGCGTCTGGTCGTCGACGGTCTGGATTCGAGCCGTACCGTCGACGTGGACGACGGCGGGAATGCGGTCGCGCCAGCCGGGGTGGACCTCGTGCACGAACAGCATGTGCGGGCTCGGCACCGGGCCGCCGGAGAAGATCTCCGCTGCCCGGTCGGTGAGCACCATCGGGGCCAGCGGCCGGAACTGTTCGCGGCCCTTCACCGCGTTGAGCCGCTCCTGGTTGTTCGGATCCGCCGGATTCGCCAGCAGCGAGCGTTGCCCGAGCGCCCGCGGCCCGTACTCGCTCCGCCCGTCGAACCACGCGACGACACCGTTGCCGGCGAGGATCTCCGCCACCCGGTCGACCAGGTCAGGTGGTGTCGTGAACGGTACGGCAGCCTGGCGCAGCCACCCGGCCAGCTCGTCATCGGTCCACGACCGGCCGAGGGCCGCCGACGGCATCGGGGCTGGCGGCCGGCCGGCGTCGGCGCCGATCTGCAGCGCGGCTCCGAGCGCGGTGCCCGCGTCACCCGCCGCCGGCTGTACCCAGACTTCCTCGAACGGGGTTTCCCGCCAGATGCGTGAATTCGCCACGCAGTTGAGCGCGGTTCCGCCGGCCATGGTGAGCACCCGATCGCCGGTCTGTGCGTGCAGCCAGCGGGCGAGATCGACCAGAACCTCCTCGAGCCGTTCCTGGACCGAGGCCGCGAGGTCGGCATGGTCGGCCGTCCACTCGTCGTCGTTTCGGCGCGGGGCCCACCTGCTCCAGTCCGGGATCTCGGCGACGAAACCGCCGTCGTCGGTGGCGTAGACAAGCTCGCGCAGCTCGTCGAGGTGACGGGGGCGGCCGTAAGACGCCAAGGCCATGACCTTGTACTCGTCGCTGGACCGCAGGAACCCGAGGTGCTCGGTGAGTGACTCGTACAGCAGCCCGAGCGAGTGGGGCAGCTCCTGGCTCGCGAGCAGTTCGAGCCTGTTGCCCGTGTACCGACCCGCCAGGTGGGACGCCCGCTCGCCGCGGCCGTCGAGTACGAGCACGCTGTTCTCCCGGAACGGGCTGGCCAGCGCCGCCGAGGCGGCATGTGCGACGTGATGCGGGACAAAATGGACCACACCCTGGTCCAGGCCCGGTAGCGCAGCGGCGAGAAACTGCGGTGCCCGCTCCGCGTACGTGATCCGCAGGTGGTCCCAGGCGTCGGAGAGGCCGAGCTCGTCCGCCGGTTTACTGAGGGCAGGATCGAACGAGTAGCCCACCGCGTCCACATCGGCGGGCGTCAGGCCGGCTTCCTCCAGACACCACCGCATCGCCAGCTCCGGCAGCTCCCAGGCCGCGAACGGCACGGGCCGCTTGCCGTGTTTGCGGCGACTGAACCGCTCCTCTTCCGCCGCAGCGACGATTCGCCCGTCGACGACGAGAGCGGCGGACGGATCGTGGAAGATTGCATTGACACCGAGGACGCGCATGGGGCCGGGAGTACCCCGGCGTCTGCTCTATACACGCTCTACAACAAGCGCTTCTATCACTCGCGTCTGAAGTAACGCTTCTACCCGGATATGGCAAGCCCACCTGACCGCCGGGCGGATGGCGATCAGGTGGGCTGGTCTGCAATAGCGGGCTAGCGCGGGTCCTGCGGGACCTCGCCCCGCCAGGCACCGGATTCGGTTCCGCGCATTTCGACGAACTCCTTGAAGTTCTTCATGTCTCGCTCGGCTGCCTTGGAGACGATACCGACCTTGTCACCGACTTTCTCGGCGAACGTCTCCGGCGACATGTCCAGCTGGAACATGACGCGGGTCTTGGCGTCCTCCAGCTTGTGGAACGTCACCACGCCGGCGTGACCCACCCCGCTGGTGGACCGCCAGGCGATCCGCTGGTCCGGGAGCTGTTCGGTTATCTCGGCGTCGAACTCCCGCTCCACTCCGGCGATCTTCACTCGCCAGTGCAGGTGAGTGGCGTCCAGTTGCTCGACGGACTCCACGTCGCTCATGAACTGGGGGAACTCCTCGAACTGCGTCCACTGGTTGTATGCGGTGCGGACAGGTACGTTCACATCTACCGACTTCTCGGTTGTGGCCATGGCAGGCTCCTTTCAGGCATGAGTTGCGTGTGCGACGGGTTACCCGCGCTGCTCCGCCGAAAACGCGTTGCGCCCGGCGGTCAGGGGCGGTGCTTGGCGATGAGGCTCTCGCCATCGACCTGCGGGATCGGGTCATGATCACGTAGCCGGAATCGGCGATACTGCCGAGGGCGTCGCTTACCTAGACAGACCCTTCGGCCCATGTTAAAAATGCGATGCGAACGATCTGGAGTGTACATATGCCCGAGCTGCCCGACCCTGTCCCCGAGGCGGACGCCGAACCGGCCAACCTGCAGATTCGCGTACACAACGCGAACGGACCTGCGGTGGTGCGGCTGGCCGGCGAGATCGACCTGTCCAATGCATCACGGCTGCAACACCAGCTCGTTGTGCTTGTCGAGCACGGGCACGTGGTTGTCGATCTCTCCGACGTGACGTTCATCGACTCCACCGGGCTTAGCGCGTTCATAGTCGGACATCGCCGGGCGACCGCCGCCGGCACCGGCATGCACCTGGCCGGGGCCACCGGGACGGTGCGCAGGC
Organism: Jiangellaceae bacterium; assembly: GCA_035462225.1. Classification (GTDB taxonomy): domain Bacteria; phylum Actinomycetota; class Actinomycetes; order Jiangellales; family Jiangellaceae; genus JASLBX01. The sequence continues at coordinate 7,081 of DATHUM010000209.1, forward strand.
TGCTCGAGCTCACCCAGCTGGACCGCCATCTCGACCATCACGACGCCCTGGACGCAGCGCTCCAAGCGGCCGAGGCCTCGGGCACGGCCCATCCCGCCGGCTGACCTGCGTTGTCACCAGCTTGGTAGCGCCTGCGGGTGGCTCCGAGTCCGGCCCGCCACCGTGACTGGATGCCGAACCCTGGGCGGTAGGCGACAACCTCACCCTCAGCCCCCGGTCGGACTAGCCGATCGTATGGCGGACGGCGCTGACACCGGTTCCGGTGGACTGGCCTCGATTGACACGTCCCACGTCTCACCGTCGCGGAGTGTACGCCGACGATCACCGACGGCCACCTCGATAGGCGGCGCGCCGGAGCGCAGCAGTGACACCTGCACCCGCTCGTGTGTGCACCGAACCGTCATGCCCTCGTGGCCGCGGAAATGCATCCGCATCTCCAGCTCCGGCAGCTCCGGCGGCAGGGTCGGGTTCAGGTGGAGTACGCCATCGCGGATCTCCAGCCCGGTGTAGCGGCGCTGGACCAGGTCCACGGTGCCGGCCATGGCGCCGAGATGGATTCCCTCTGCCGTCGTCCCACCCTGGATGTCCTCGATGTCGCTTGCCAGCGCCCGCTTGAAGAACTGCCAGGCCGTGCCGTGGTCGGCACGGGCGAGGATCCAGGCGTGCACGACGGCGCTCAACGTCGAGCCGTGAGACGTCCGATCGAGGTAGTAGTGCAGCGTGCGGGTCAGTACGCCGGCGTCGACCTCGTAACCCAGGCCGGCCAGCATGCTCAGTACCTCCTCCTCACCGAACAGGAACCACAGCATCAGCACATCCGCCTGCTTCGACACCTGGTAGCGGTTCGCGGTGTCGCCTTCGGATTCCAGGATCCGGTCCATCCGGTGGATATCGCCGTACTCCTGGCGGTACCTGTCCCAGTCCAGCTCAGCAAGCCGGTGATACCCCTCGAACTGGTCGATCACACCGTCCGGGGTGAACGCGACCCGCAAGCTGGTGCTCACCGATCGCAGGTGCGCGATCTCGGCATCGGCCAGGTCGAGGAGCTCGCACAGCTCGACTCGCCTGCACTCGGGCAGCAGGTCAAGGGTGTCCAGCGCCCGGCGAATGGTCCACGCGGCCATCACGTTGGTGTACGCGTTGTTGTCGATTCCGGGCTCGGCACGGTCCGGGTAGGCGTCGTGGTACTCGTCCGGGCCCATCACACCCCGGATGTCGTACCGGCCATCCTCCTCGTCGTGCACTGCGATGCTGCCCCAGAACCGGGCGATCTCTACCAGCATCTCGGCGCCGTACTGGTTCAGGAACTCGAGGTCGCCGGTGGCCTCGTAGTACTTCCAGACGTTGTAGGCGATCGCGCTGCCGACGTGCCGCTGGTGCTGTGAGTGATCTGGGAACCAGCGTCCGGACCGCGGGTTGAGGTGCCACCGTTGGGTCTCCTCGCGGCCATCGCTGCCGCTCTGCCACGGATACATGGCCCCGCGGTACCCCGCTTCGCGGGCCGCCCGGCGCGCCGCCGGGAGCCGTCGCCAGCGGTAGAGCAGCAGATTCCGCGCCACGTGCGGCAACCGCAGATAGATCAGGGGCAGAACGAACAGCTCGTCCCAGAAGATGTGCCCGCGGTACGCCTCCCCGTGCAAGCCGCGCGCCGGAATGGCGACGTCTAGTTCGACGGTGTGCTCCGAGACGGTCTGGAAGATGTGGAACAGATGCAGGTTGAGGATGAGCTGTGACTCGCCGCCCACCTTGATCCGGCAGGCGCTCCACAGCCGCCGCCAGGCCCGCCGGTGACGTCTCTCCAGGTCGTCGAAACTGCCGGCGCGCAGGGCGTGGTCGCGGGCGGCCAGCAGGCACTCCTCGATCGCCGAGTCGCGCGAGGTGAAGATCGCGACGGTCTTCTCGACGGTGCGCGGGCGACCCGAGGTCAACTCCACGTCGAACTCGGCGCCGACCCATCCCCTTCGTCGGTCGACCGAGAGCGACGGCTCCCGGCCGCCATCCACCGTGATCGTCGCGGCTTCGGCGATCCGGATCTTCGAGGTGGTCGTTTCGACTTGCAGCCACAGCAGATTGCCGTCATTGCCCTCGGACAGCGGTACGACGTGCCGGTTTGCCAGGTCGCGATATCTCGGGACGCCGGTGTTCGCCACCAGACCGTCCAGGGCGGCCCGCACCGTCAGCCGCCCGTCCCACCCCTCGGCCTCGAAGGTCGTCTGCAGGCTGGCCAAATGCGGATCGGCCATGCACACCAGGCGGCGCTGGGTGACGGTCAGGAGCCGGCCGGCGTCTCGGATCCTCATCCGCCTGGTCAGCAGAGCACCACGGATGTCGAGCACCTGGCGGTACTCCAGCAGATCGGCCGAGGCGGCGTCGAACCAGTCGCCGCCGTCGATCCGGAACCGTAGCGGCAGCCAGTTCGGAACGTTGACCAGGTCCTCGTTCTGCACGGTGTTCCCGTCGATCCGGGACTCCAGCCGGTTGTAGCATCCGGCCAGGTACGTCCCCGGGTAATGCACGCCGTCGGCCCCGGACTCCGGCGCGGCTCCCCGGCAAGCCTGGTAACCGTTCGAGAGGGTGAGCAGCGCCTCCCGCCAGCCTTCAGCTTCCGGCTCGAAGCCGTCGACCACGAAGCGCCATTCGGTCATCGGGATTACCTCTGCGTCGCCTCGATCTCCGCTAGGTCGCCTACCACGATGTCGGCCCCCTGGCGCCGCATCTCCTCTCGTCGGGCCGGCTCGCCGGTGCGTTCCACGCCGATGACGAAACCGAAGATGCCTCGCCGACCGGCCTCGACCCCCGACAGGGCATCCTCGACGATCGCCGCGCGCCGCGCCGGGACTCCGAGACGGTACGTCGCCTCGTGGAACAGTGCGGGATCCGGAGTCCCCGGGAGCAGCAGCCGCTTGGCCACCACGCCGTCGACCACTACATCGAACAGGTCCCGTAGGCCGGCCGCGTCGAGCACGAGCCCGCCGTGAGCGCTGGCGGAGACCGCAGCGGTCCGGGCTCCTTGGTCTCGCAACGAGCTCACCGCCGCCGCTGTGGTGGGGTACGGCCGGACGCCATCACGGATCTGCTTGCTGAATTCGGCGTCCTTGCGAGCAGCCAGTTCGTCGATCTGCTCGCGCCGGATCACATGGATCAGGCCCCGGGACTCGAGGAAGGTCTGGACGCCTTCCAGCCGCGGCTTGCCGTCTACGTACCGCCCGTACTCGACGACCTCGTCGAAGGGCTTGAAGTCGGATCCAAAGTGGTCTTGGAGGAACTCGTCGAAGACCTTCTTCCAGGCCGCGGCGTGGACGCTGGCCGTGTCGGTGAGGACCCCGTCGATGTCGAAGATGATCGCATCGAGCCGGTTCAGATCCAAGTGCGTCAGCCGCTTGCGGCCGGGCGCGGACGATGCGTGGTACGTCATCGCGACGCCGCCCATGGCCGGCCGCTGATGATCTCGGCCCGCCCGGTGGCGAGCAGGTCGAGTACGCGCCAATCGGCGTGCTGGTTGTATACCGAGTCAATGATGTGCACGACCGCCTCAGGTTTATTGAACACCCCTGGCCGACCGATGCGCAGGCAGTCCTCGAGCCGGCGCCGGTACGTGTGCTCGGACACCGTTCCCGGCACCGAGTCCAGATCGTCCACGCCCTGCGGATGCCCGTTGGCCGTGGGGCCAAACGTGAGCCGCGTCGCGCATAGCCTGGCCCCGGCGTCATTCCGGTTCCATCCGCTCGATTCGGTCCATACAGGGCTAGGATCGGGGTCACAACGCCGCACGACGGCATGGAGGGGATGGCCCGTGGCCGCTCACCGGCTTCGCGAGGCCGACCGCCTCGATGCGGTCCGGCGCGCCCTCGCACTCCACAGTGGGCCCGACACGGCGCTGGACCGCATTTCACGGCTCGCGGCGCGCATCTTCGACACTCCACTGGCCGCGGTCAGCTTCGTGGGCGATGAGCAGGTGTGGTTCAAGGGACGCTTCGGTCTGCAGGTACCGGCCGTGTCGGCTCAGCCCGGGTTGTGTGTCACGGCCGCTCAGCGGTCGGGCACGTACGTTCTCATCGACGCTCTGGCCGACCCGTGGGCCTCGGTTCATCCGATGGTGGCAGGCGATCCGGGAATCCGGTTCTATGCCGCCGCCCCCGTTCGCACCACGGACGGTCACCGGATCGGCGTGGTCAGTGTGATGGACACCGAGCCACGTCACGCCGCGGCGAGTCAGCTGGCGCTGCTCCCCGAACTAGCCGGCCTGGTCACCGACCAGCTGGAGCTGCGCCGAGCAGCGGTGACCGTGATCGAGGTCGAGCAGGAAGCCCGCAGCCGCCTGCTCGCCGAAGCCAAACGGATCAGCTACATAGCCGACACTCTCCAGGACACGCTGACGCC
>DATHUM010000210.1:0-8009 GCA_035462225.1 Jiangellaceae bacterium
TCGGCTTCTTGCGGCGCTTGAGTACCTTCGCCGGCACCCCACCCGCCACGCTGAAGTCCGGAATCTCGCCTCGAACCACGGCATGGGCGGCCAGCACGCATCCCTGCCCGACCACCGCCCCGCGAAGCACCGAGGCCTTCACGCCGATCCAGCAGTCCGGTCCTATCCGGACCGGCGACTTGACGATGCCCTGATCCTTGATCGGCATGTCGAGATCGTCGACGCGGTGGTCGAAGTCGGTGACGTACACCCAGTCGGCGATTAGCGTCTTCGCGCCGATCTCGACGTCCAGGTAGCAGGTGACCGTGTTGTGCCGGCCGAAGACGACCTTGTCGCCGATTCTCAGCGTGCCCTCGTGGGCCCGCAGCGCCGTCCCGTCCCCGAGATGCACCCATTTGCCGAGCACGACGCGCCCATAGCCCGCACGCCCCTCGACCTCGACTCGCCGGCCGAGGAACACCAAGCCTTCGGTGACTACCTCTGGATGCCGGAGCCGAAGCAGGAACAGCCGCCAATACCGGATCAGGTAGTACGGCGTCCAGGCGCGGTGCCGGACGACCCAGCGCAGGTTCTCCAATGTCAGGTACTTCGCCTGCCTAGGATCGCGATCTCGCCGAACCGGCACGCCGCCCACCCCTACGGTCGCCAGCCGGTGACCGAGACGTTGTAGTACAACTCGCCGGGAACGACGCGAGCCAACGCGCGGTCCAGGGCGAACAGGCGCTGCCACGTCCGGTACGCGAACTTCGCCCAGCCCCAGCCGAGCCGGTCTGGGTTGACCGCGGCTTCGAAAGTCCGGACCGGCCAGCCGAACCAGGCGGCGGTGAGTTCCTCGGATGTGGTGCGGACGTCGACCGCACCCGCCCGCTCGACGGTGCGGGCCAGCTCGTCCGGGTCGAAGGTGTGCAAGTCGACGACCGATTCCAGCGCGGCGGCTCGTGACGACTCGTCCAGCTCCTGCTGCGGCCGGGCCCAGCGATCCTTGATGACCGGCAGGCGGGTGACGCGCGTCGTCGCCCACCAGGTAGCCCGCGACAGCCGCCGCGCGACGAAATCGCCGTACCGGGTGGGCTCGCCACAGATCACGACCCGTCCACCCGGCTTGAGCACCCGCAGCATCTCGCGGAACGCCTGCTCGACGTCCGGCAGGTGGTGGATGACGGCGTGGCCGACGACGATGTCGAACGTACCGTCCTCGTACGGGAGCCGCTCGGCGTCGGCCGTCCGACCCTCGATCGCGAAGCCGAGCCGCTCGGCGTTGCGCTCGGCCGCCTCGACCATGCCCGGCGAGATGTCGGTGACATGCACCTCGTCCAGCACGCCGGCCTGGCGCAAGTTGAGCGAGAAGAACCCGGTGCCGGCGCCGATCTCCAGAGCCTTTGCATACGGCCAGCCATCGGTCCCGGCTATCGCGACGAACCGGTCGCGGGCGTAGTCGATGCACCGCTGGTCGAACGAGATCGACCACTTCTCGTCGTAGGTGTCCGCCTCCCAGTCGTGGTAGAGCACCTGCGCGAGCTTGGTGTCGTGCCAGGCCCGCTCGACGTCGGAAGGATCAGCGGCCACTGAATCGCGCCTTTCCCGGACCGTTCTCGATGAACGACTCCATGCCGATGGTGCGATCCTGCGTGGCGAAGAGCCCGGCGAACTGCTGCCGCTCGATCTCGAGTCCGGTGTCGAGGTCGGTCTCGAGCCCTCGATCGATGGCCTCCTTGGCCGCACGGAGTGCGTACGCGGGACCGTTGGCGAACTGCGACGTCCATTCCACGGCCGCGGTGTAGACGTCGTCAGGTGCCACGATCTGGTCGACCAGGCCGATGACGAGGGCCTCGTCCGCTGGCACGAAGCGGCCGGTGAAGATGATGTCCTTGGCCTTGGCCGGGCCGACCAGGCGGGTGAGCCGTTGCGTTCCACCCGCTCCGGGGATGACACCGAGCAGGATCTCCGGCTGGCCGAGCTTGGCGTTGTTTCCGGCTATGCGCCGGTCGCAGGCCAGCGCCAGCTCACAGCCGCCGCCGAGCGCGTATCCGGTGATCGCGGCCACGGTCGGCTTCGGGATCCGCGCCACAGCGGTGAACGCCGCCTGCAACGCGGTCGAGCGGTCGAGCATGTCGGTGTACGACCAGGACGCCATCTCCTTGATGTCGGCGCCGGCCGCGAAGACCTTCTCGCCGCCGTAGACGATGACCGCGCGGACGTCCTTGCGATCGGTGGCCTCGTGGGCGGCCTCGAACAGCCCGTCCTGGACCTCGGCGTTAAGGGCGTTCATCGGTGGGCGGTTCAGCCGGATCGTGCCGATGGAGTCCTCGACTTCGAGCGTCACCAAACTCATGCGGCGGAGCCTAGCCTCCCGCCGCGGCCAACCGGCAATCGTCGGGCCGACGCGCGTCCGGGGCCAGTCCTCCGCGGGGGTTCCCGCTCCAGCGCCTTTGCAATGCACACCTATGGGAAGCAGGTGGATCACGCAGTCGGGTCGAGGGCGCCCTGACGCGACCCAACACAGCCCCAGGCGTGAAGAACTGCGGCACGATCTTGTTATGAAAGGGAAACCTGGGGACATACCGGTCGCATTTTCAAGATCGTGCCGCAGTTCTTCACAGCCTGGACCCCGACGCGTGGTGGTAACCAACATTTCGAGCGGCTCGTGCGTCATGACACCGTGAGGACGATGCACGACGAGTTCGCCGACTGGTACGGCGCGCTGTGGCCGAGAGTCTTGCGCGCCGTCACCATCTCCGTCGGCGATCGGGACCTGTCCGAGGAGGCCACCGCGGAGGCTTTCGCCCGGGCGCTCGCCCGGTGGCCGGGTCCGGCAAAGCTGCACTCCCCCGCCGCGTGGCTGCACAAGGTGGCACTCAACGAGGTGCGGACCCGATGGCGGCGGTCGCGGCTGGAGCATCGGGTCGTCGAACGCCTGGGCGCGCAATCGCAACTTCATGCCGCTGCGCCCGAGCCACGGGACGACGCCTTGTGGTCCGCCGTCGCCGCCTTGCCCGACCGGGCGCGGCAGATGGTGGCTCTCCGGTACGTGCTCGATCTGCCGGAGGCGGAGATCGCCAGCATGCTCGGCGTCACCCGCGGCACGGTCGCGTCCACGCTGAGCAAGGCGCGCCAGCAGCTGAACTCAGTCCTCGCCCCAGTCGGCAACCGCCGACGCCCGCTGCCGTCCGCGAGGAGTTGTCGTGACGGACATCGAAGATCCCCTGGCCCAGGCACTCCGCGAAGTGCCCACCAAGGGCCAGTGCCCGATAGAACTCATCGAACGCCGCGCCCGCACCATCCGCCACCGCCGACGGGCGACCGTCGCCGGTATCTCTCTAGTGGCGGCCGTCGGCGTTGCCTTACCGTCGCTAGCCACGACTCTCGGCGGACCGACGAACGACGTCGAACCAGATGCCGCCGCTACAACTGACTCGGCCCCTGCCTGCGACTCCTGGACGAGCGAGCAGCAGGGCGAGTTCCTGACCCTCACGGCAGTCCCGGACCAGATGCGACTCCTGTGGACGCAGGGCGCCCCGCCGCCCACGGAGGGGAACATGGTCGACTTCGGCGACACCGAAGCGACCGTCACCGACCGCATTCCGAAAGATTGCGTCATTCCGGACGCCCCGCGCGCCGACGACGAGCTGGCCGAAGTGCGGCTGTTCGACGTCGAGAACAACGTGGTAACACGCATGATCTCGGTCTCCGGACCGAGTCCCGATGCACCCCGGGCATACCACGGCCACAAAGTCATCGAGACGGCGGTCGGCCCGCTCGTGCTCAGCGGCGCCCGCTACGACCGACAGCAAGCAGTGTGGCCCGCCGAGAACGACGCCGGCTACTGGGTCAGCTGGATCCACGGCGAAATAGGCGATGCCGAACTGATCGAGCTGGCCGAATCCGTGACACTCGGAATGGCCGGGTGGATATTTCGAAGTGGTCCGGCGTCACTGACCGCACAGTCATCCTGCAGGCCAGCGACCTTGATCCTGACCCCGATGACACCCTGTCGTCCTTCGACCTCAGGGGCGGGTCGGTGACCGTGTGGGCGTGGCAGGGTCCGTTCTCCGGGGTCGCCCACTGGGACGACGTAGATGTCGGTGACCAGCTTGTCGACATCAACGGCCGGCCAGGCGTGTTGAGGACCGGCCCGTCAGGACGACTCCGTTGGGTGACCAGCGACGGGGTGCTCGTCCAGCTGAACCACACGGGCCGGGACGGGCAGGAGAACCTGCTCGCCATCGCCCGCAGCGTCCAGCCAGTGCCAGCCGACGACAGGCGCCTTACCGCCATCTGGCAAGAGGAGCCCGACGAGTAGCCGATCGGTCAAACAGCCGAACCTCAGGCCGGGTCTGCCGAGCCAACGCCGCCAGCGCACGATCGGCAAGTAAGTTGGGGGTCATGGAGCGACGCAGACTCGGCCGGCTCGGCCACGAAAGTTCCGTCCTGATCTACGGTGGTGCGGCGCTGTCCGACGTGACGCAGGACGTCGCCGCGGCCTCCATCGACGAGGCGCTGGCCGCCGGCATCAACCATTTCGACACCGCCGCCGGCTATGGCGACTCCGAGCTGCGCCTGGGCGCGATCATGCCGAACATCCGCGACCGGATCTTCCTGGCCACCAAGACCGGGGAACGCGCTCGCGAGGCCGCCTGGCGCCAGATCAACAAGTCGCTGGAGCGGCTCCAGACCGATCACGTCGACCTGCTCCAACTGCACGCCATCGGCGACCGAGCCGAACTCGACGCCGCCACCGGCGCCGACGGTGCCCTCCACGCCGCCATCCGCGCGCAGGACGAAGGCCTGACCGCGGCCATCGGCATCACCGGTCACGGGCACGAAGCCCCGGCTACCCACCTGGAGGCGCTCAAGCGCTACCCGTTCGCGACGGTCCTGACCCCTCTCAACCCCGTGCTCGCCCGCGACTCGGAGTACCTCGACGCGTACGAGGCGCTCGTGGACGAGATCGAGTACCAGGACGCCGGGTTGATGATCATCAAGACGGTCGCCAAGCAGAACTGGCCCGATCCGGACGTCAAGACGTACACCACCTGGTACGAGCCGTTCGACCAGCAACACCAGATCACCGCCGCGGTCGCCTGGGTGCTCGAGCACCGGGAGGTCACCGGGATCGCCACCCCGAGCGACGTGCGGCTGCTCTCGCTCGTGATCAACGCGGAGCAGGAACGGCACACGCTGGACTCCGACGCCGCCGAGGGAGTGCTCGGTGCCGAGCCGGTGTACTCGTCGCCGTTCATCAACATGCCGTTCTGAATGACCGGCTCGACGACACCCTGGCCGGGCCACTGGTCGCCGCTGGGCAGTACGTACGACGGCGAGAGCACCAACTTCGCGCTGTGGGCGCCGCGGGCCGAGTGGGTCGAGGTCTGCCTGCTCGACGCGGACGGCGCCGAAACCAGAATTCCACTCACCGAGCGGACGTTCGACGTCTGGCACAGCCGGATACCGGGGGTTCGCCCGGGGCAGCGCTACGGCTACCGCGTCCACGGCTCGTATGACCCCAGCCGCGGCCTGCGGTTCGACGCGTCCAAGCTGCTGGTCGACCCGTATGCCCGAGCCGTCACCGCCCACTCGACCGGCGTCGTGGTCGGGGACGACAACTTCGACTGGCGCGGCGACGACCGTCCGCGTATCCCGTGGACCGACACCATCCTCTACGAACTGCACGTCCGCGGTTTCACCATGCGGCACCCGGGCGTCCCGGAAGAGCTGAAAGGGACGTATGCCGGCCTGGCCCATCCAGCTGCCATCGAGCACCTGCTCGACCTTGGCGTGACCACCGTCGAACTGCTTCCGGTGCACCACTTCGTCACCGAACCGCCCGTGCTCGCCCGCGGCCAGGAGAACTACTGGGGCTACAACACGCTCGCGTTCTTCGCCCCGCATGGCCCGTACTCGTCCTCCGGCACGCTCGGCCAGCAGGTCGCCGAGTTCAAGGAGATGGTCCGCGCGCTGCATGAAGCCGGGCTCGAAGTCGTCCTGGACGTCGTCTACAACCACACCGCCGAGTGGGACGTGAACGGCCCCACCCTGTCCTTCCGCGGCATCGACAACCCCGCCTACTACCGGCTGGACGAGAACGGCGACTACCTCGACTACACCGGTTGCGGCAACACGGTCAACGTCATGCACCCGCACGTGCTCAAGCTGGTCATGGACTCGCTGCGGTACTGGGTGCGCGATATGCACGTGGACGGATTCCGCTTCGACCTCGCCTCCGCCCTGGCCCGGTCGACGCGCGACGTGGACATGCTGAGCTCGTTCATGACCGTCATCGAACAGGATCCGGTGCTGCGCGAGACAAAGCTCATCGCCGAGCCCTGGGACGTCGGCCCGGACGGTTACCAGGTCGGCGAGTTCCCCCACCTCTGGACGGAATGGAACGACCGCTACCGCAACACCGTCCGTGACCACTGGCGCGGGCACGCGCCGGGCGTGCGCGATCTGGCCTACCGGCTCTCCGGTTCGTCGGACCTCTACGCCGACGACGGCCGCCACCCGTCCGCATCGATCAACTTCGTCACCGCGCACGACGGGTTCACCCTGCGTGACCTGGTCTCGTACAACCACAAACACAACGAACGCAGTGACGGCGGCACGGACGACAACCGATCGTGGAACTGCGGAACCGAGGGTGAAACCGCCGACCTCACGATCGGAGAACTACGTCGCCAGCAGATGCGCAACTTCCTCACCACACTGCTGCTGTCCACCGGCGTGCCGATGATGGTGGCCGGCGACGAGATGGGCCGGACCCAGGGCGGCAACAACAACGCGTACTGCATCGACGACGAACTCACCTGGGTCGACTGGTCGCTCCGTGACGACTATGCCGACCTGCTCGCTTTCACCAAGCGCCTGCTCGCACTGCGCCGCGACCACCCCGTCTTCCGCCAGCAGCACTTCTTTGAGGGTCGCCCGGTGGTGCCCGACGGCCGCAAGGACCTCACCTGGTTCGACATCGACGGCCAGGAGATGACCGACGAGCGATGGCACGACGAGTCGCTGCGGGCGCTCGGCATGTTCCTGGCCGGGGACGGCATTCGCGCCCGGGGCCCTCGCGGCGAGCGGATCACCGACGAGTCGTACCTGCTATGGCTGTACGCGGCGCCGGACCCGATCGAGGCCAAGCTGCCCGGCGGCCCGTGGGCCGACCGCTACGAGCGCGTTTTCGTCACGAGCGAGCCGGACGCTCCACCCGCTGAGTACGCCGCCGGGCAGGCCCTCACCCTCCCGGGCCGCAGCTGCCTACTCCTCCGCGCCCACTAACCCACTCCTCGCTGATCATGCAAAAGTGGTGCGACACGCCGGTCACGCCCGCCGGGATCGGAATCGGACAATCTGGCGGGTCGCCCCACTTTTGCATGATCAGCGGGGTTAAGGGAGGACGGCGAGGCCGAGCTCCGCGCCGCTGGCGAGCCGCTCGTGCTTGGGCACTATGCGCACCGTGTAGCCGAACGGCCCGGTCCGCTCCAGCCTGATCTCGCCGTCGAACCGGTAGCGGCCGTGCTCGTAGGTCTCCCCGACCGACAGCGACGTGACGCCGGGTTCCCTCAGCTCATCGGAGTCGTCGACCCGGCCGTGCACCACCTGGACGTCCACGTCCTCTGGCGTGAGCGAACCCAGCGAGACGAATGCCCGCAGCCGAAGCGGCTGGCCCATCTCGAACGCGTCCGCGGTGGACGACGTCTCGACGTGCTCGATCGTCACGCCGCTCCAGGCCGATCGCACCCGGTCCTTCCAGGCCGCCAGCTCCTTGGCTCCGTCGTAGTCGGAGTTCAGCGCCCGGCCCGAAGCCGTGGCCGGCCGATACAGCAGCTGGACGTAATCGCGAACCATGCGGGTCGCCTGCACCCGTGGGCCGAGCGAGGTGAGGGTCTGGCGAAGCATCTCCAGCCACCGGCGCGGCACGCCGTCCGATGCGGCGTCGTAGAACCGCGGCGCCACCTCGTTCTCGATCAGGTCGTAAAGGGCGGCAGCCTCGAGATCATCCCTGTGGTCGACGT
>DATHUM010000211.1:0-8179 GCA_035462225.1 Jiangellaceae bacterium
GCCCGGTCAAGGCCGCCTAGATCAGTCCTCCCAGTCGAGGGAATCCTCAGCCGCGATCTCCCGTTCGGCGGCGGCGACGCGCTGCGTGACTGCCGGGAAGCTGTCCGGTGTCACCGAGATGGAGTCGATGCCGGCCCGGACGAGGAACCGGGCGTACTCCGGGTCGTCGCTTGGTCGCTGACCGCACAGTCCGACCTTCCGGCCCATCGCGTGGGCCGTCGTGATGAGGTGCCGGATGCTCTGAACCACCGCAGGGTTCGTTTCGTCGAACAGCCCGGCGAGAGCCGCGGAGTCGCGGTCGACGCCGAGGAGGAGTTGGGTCAGGTCGTTGCTCCCGATCGAAAACCCGTCGAAGCGCTCGGCGAACTGCCCGGCCAGCAGGATGTTGGACGGGACCTCGGCCATCAGGTAGATCTCCAGCCCCTCCTTCCCGCGCTCCAGACCTTCCGCGCGCATGAGCTCCAGCACCCGGTCGGCCTCGTCGGTCGTGCGGCAGAACGGGATCATCGTCACGACGTTCGTGAGCCCCATTTGCTCCCGGACCCGCCGCAGCGCGCGGCACTCGAGCGCGAAGGCGTCCCGGTAACCCTCGCTGTCGTAGCGGCACGCACCGCGCCAGCCCAGCATCGGGTTGTCCTCGGCCGGCTCGAACCGGGCGCCTCCGATGAGTCGTGCGTACTCGTTCGTCTTGAAGTCGCTGGTACGGACGAAGACGGGAGCGGGCCACCGGCTGGCAGCGATCTTCGCGACGCCGAACGCGAGTTGCTCGACGAAGTACTCCGCCGGATCGTCGTACCCCTGGGTCAGTTCCTCGACCTGGTCGCGTGCGACCGGAGCGAGCTCGTCGATGCGCAGCAACGCCATCGGATGCACCTTGACGTACTTGTTGACGATGAATTCCAGCCGGGCCAGCCCGACTCCGTCGGCCGGTAGGCGCCACCAGCGCAGGGCGGCCGCGGGGTCGGCAAGATTGAGCATCACCTCGGTGCGCGTGCGCGGCAGCTCGGCCAAGTCGATTTCGTGCTCGTCGTATTCGAGCAGTCCCCGGTAGACGTAGCCGACGTCGCCCTCGGCGCAGGACACCGTCACGGAGTCGCCGTGACTGAGGGTCGCCGTCGCGGTTTCGGTTCCCACGATCACGGTCACGCCGAGTTCGCGGCCGACGATCGCGGCATGGGACGTCCGGCCGCCGCGTTCGGTGACGATGGCGGCCGCCCGCTTCATGATGGGCTCCCAGTCCGGGTCAGTGATCTCCGTGACCAGGACGGCTCCGTCGGTGAACCGGTCCGGGTCGTTCGGACGGTCCAGGACGCACACCTTGCCGGCAGCTACCGAATCACCGATCGCCACGCCGCTGACGAGTCGCTCGCCGGTACCGGTGAGCCGGTAGGCATGCAGTCGACCGGCGGTGTCGCGCGATTGGAGGGCTGCGGGTCTGGCCTCGACCATGAACAGCTCGCCGGAATGCCCGTCCTTGGCCCACTCCATGTCCACGGGGACGCCGTAATGCTCCTCGACGGCGACGGCCCACCGGGCCAGTGTGAGGATCTCGTCGTCGGTGAGCACGCAGGAGGCGCGTTCGTTGTCCGTGGTCTCGACGATCCGGGTACCGCCGCCGGCGGCGTAGATCGCCTTGTGCTCCTTGCGACCGCGGGACTTGGAGATGATCGGCGCGCGGCGGCGGTTCGGCAGCAGCGGCTTGAACACCGAATACTGGTCCGGGTCGACCTGGCCGGACACCACGGTCTCGGCGAGCCCCCACGCGGCGTTGATGACGACCGTCCCGGGAAAGCCGGTCTCGGTGTCGGTGGAGAACATCACACCAGCGCCGGCGAGGTCAGCGCGTACCATCCGCTGCACGCCGGCGGACAGGGCGATCTCGAGGTGGCCGAAGCCCAACTCCTCGCGGTAGTTGATCGCCCGGTCGGTGAACAGGGAGGCGAAGCACCGTTCGACGGCGGTGACGAGCTGGTCCGGTCCCGAGACGTTGAGGAAGCTCTCCTGCTGCCTGGCGAGCCTGACTTCGGGCACGTCCTTGGCGGTCACGCTGCTGCGAACAGCCACGTCGGCGTTCTCGGTCAGCGCGGCGGAGCTCAGCTCGCGGTAGCCGTCGGTGATGGCCGCGGCCAGTTCCGGTGGCATCTCGGCCGTCGCGAACCGCGACCGGATGGCCTCGCCGACCTCGTGCAACGGCGCGCCGGCCCGCAACCGGGAGATCTCGGCCGCGATCGCTTCCCGAAGGTCGTTGGCCGCCAGGTACTCCCAGTAGGCATGGGCGGTGGTGGCAAAGCCGTTCGGAACCTGGATGCCGGCCGCACCCAGTGTCGCCGCGAGCTCCCCGAGTGATGCGTTCTTTGCACCGACGATGCCGACGTCGGCGCGGTTGAGGTCCTTGAGCCAGACGAGCCTCGGTTCTCCAGTCATGCCACGAGCATTGCCGTGCCCGGCCCGCATAAGTAGTGCCGATGGTCCCGCCGGAAATGGTCAAGAGGCCGCCGGTCGCCGGCCGACGAAGACGTCCCGGGGCATCCTTTCCTCGGTGGTGTGTTCAGTGACGACGGTCGCCTCGAAGCCCGCGCCGGAAAGCACCCGGAGCCACTCCGCACGCGCGTACAGCCCGGTTCGGTGCCTCTCGTGCACCACTTCGACCGATCCGTCCGCCTCACGAAGGGCGAAGACGTAGACCGTGTCGACCGAGGTGTCCGCAGGGTCCGGGTCCCAGGTCCACTCCAGGTAGCGCACCCCGCGCAGGCCCGTGCCGTCGTCGCTGCCACCGAGGCCACTAGTCGGCTCGAACGTCTCGGCCGTGGAGTCGGGCACGAACACCGCGACCGCGCCTGGCCGGCAGTGGACGAACGCGGTCTCGACGGCCAGTACCAGGTCCTTCGTGGTAAGCATGTAGTCGATGGCGTCGTGGACGAAGACGGCATCGAAGGTGCGATCGAGCCGGAGCGTTCGCATGTCGCCGCGGATGTGCTCGCACTGCGGGTTGAGCCGTCGCGATACCTCGAGCATCTGGGCCGAGCGGTCCACCAGGGTCATGGTGAATCGATCCTTGAGGTACCGGGCGTTGTGCCCGCCGCCACTGCCGAGCTCGAGGACCTCGCGAACGGGCGGCTCGCCGGACCCGAGAAGGCCGGCCGCGAACGCCGCTTCTTCCGCATACTCGTCCGGAGGTGAGATCAACGGCCACCAAGGGGCCAGGTCGGAGTAGAGGCGGTGGGTGGTGGAGCTGGACGTCACGGCTCCATCATCACCGAAGCTCGTCCTGCTCAATCCCTTGGGAGCGGTTCTTGCCGGGCGTCGCGCGGGCCGTGCACGCGGCTCACCCCGCCGACGGTGCGCGCCAGGATGGCCGCGACCCTCGCGTCGCGGCCCGAACCGTGGCCGGACAGCTCGACGTGGCCGTCGGTGACGGTGGCGGTCCATCCCTCCAAGCCGGCTTCGGCGAAGAGCTCATGGATCTCGTCCCTGATCCGATCGTCGGTCACCGCGAGAACCCGGATGAGGTCCCGGCGGCTCACGATTCCCACGACCCGCTGCCCGTGCACGACAGGGATGCTCTTGACGCCGGTGTCGAGCATGAGGCGGGCCATGTCCGCGGCGTCGGTGCTCTCGTGCACGGCGAGCACGCCGGTAGTCATGACGTCGGCGACGGTCTTCGGCGACGGCTCGGCCTCGCCATCGCCCGCTCGCGCGTGTGCTCGCGGGTCTCTGACCAGTTCATCTCGTATCAGGTCGGCTTCGCTCACGATGCCGACCAGCCGCTCCTGCTCGTCGACGACGGGCAGGGCGGTGATCTCATGCCGATCGAGCAGCCGGATGGCGTCCTTGATCGACAGGTCGGCCGCGGCCGTGATCGGCGGGCTGGTCATGATCTCGTGTGCTAGCACCTCGACTCCCAACAACTCTGACTCGTCACCATAAGTCGACCAGGTGCGTCAGGCGACGGAATAGGGTCATTCGTCACTGCGAGAGCGGGGTGTCGGGACGAGCGGAGCGCGCCGAAAGCGTCTGACATGATGGTCTGGCCCACGATCGCCGCCTCGGGAGTTGGAATGGACCACGAAGAGCGGAGCCTGCTTCCGCAGCTTCCGCTCGATGACCTGCTCGCGGAACTACAAGGCCGGCTAGACGCCGTCCGCACTGCGCGTGACGGCGTGCATGCGCTCCTCGAAGCGGTGGTGTCGATCGGCCGCGAACTCGAGATCGAGACTGTCCTGCGCCGCATCGTCGAAGCCGCCACGACGCTCGTCGATGCCCGGTACGGCGCGCTCGGCGTGATCGGAGAAGACGGGCAACTGGCGCAGTTCGTACCCGTGGGCATCACCGAGGAAGAGATCGCGGCCATCGAGGAGTGGCCGCACGGCCGGGGAATCCTGGGATTGCTGATCAAGGACCCGAATCCGCTTCGGCTGTCCGATATTCGCGATCATCCTGAGTCGTTCGGTTTCCCGCAGGGTCACCCACCGATGCGCAGCTTTCTCGGTGTCCCCATCCGGATTCGCGACGAGGTGTTCGGCAACCTCTATCTGACCGAGAAGAGCGACGGCCGCGACTTCGACGAGCAGGACGAGACGATCGTCACCGCGCTTGCGACGGCGGCGGGCGTCGCGATCGAGAACGCCCGGCTGTACGAGGAGACCCGCCAGCGCGAGACATGGCTCGAAGCGTCGGCCGAACTGACCCGGATCCTGCTGTCCGGCTCCGAGCCGCGGGAGGCGCTGGCCTTCGTGGCGGCGCAGGCGCAGCAGATGTCCGGGTCCAAGGTGGCCGCTGTGGCCGTGCCGTCGAGCGGCCTGGACGCCATGGTGGTCACCGCGGTGTCCGGAGAGGGTTACGACGAGCTGGCCGGCCTGGAGTTCCCGGTGGGGGAGACCTTGATCGGGGGGGTCTTCGCCACCGGCGAGCCTCGTGCCATCACCGAGTTCACCGGCGACCCCGAAGAAGCGCCACTTGTGGTGCGGCTTCCGGATGGTCCGAGGTTGCTCGTACCGCTGGGTGAGCGGGGCAGCGTGCGCGGTGTGCTGGTGGTGGCGAAAAGGCGTGGGCAATCGCCCTTTCCGTCGACTGTGATGCGTTTGCTCAGGTCCTTCGCGGGCCAGGCCGCCATCGTGCTCGAGCTCGCTGACGCCCGGCGCGAGTCGGAGCGGTACGGCTTGATCGACGAACGGGCCCGGATCGCCCGCGACCTCCACGACGTGGTGATCCAGCGGTTGTTCGCCACCGCCATGACGCTCACCGGGGCGGTCCGGCTCATCGACCGCCCCGAGGCCGCCACCCGCGTCCACTCGGCTGTCGACGATCTGGACGAGACGATCCGGCAGATCCGTTCGACGATCTTCGCGCTTCAGTCCACCGAGCACGCGGCCACCGCCGTGGGACTGCGGGCGCGGATCCTCGGCATCGTCGATGCGGTCACCCAGCAACTGGGGTTCACGCCGGGGGTGCGCATGGAGGGCCTGCTCGACACGGACGTCCCGGACGAGCTCAGCGACGACCTGCTGGCCGTACTAAGGGAGGGCCTTTCCAACGTGGTGCGGCACGCGAAGTCAAGCCACGTCGACGTGCTGGTCGAGTTGCGCGAGGACAGCCTGCTGCTGCGGATCCGCGACGACGGCGTCGGCGTGCCCGAATCCGGCCGCCGCAGCGGACTGGCCAACATGGACGAACGGGCGGCTCGTCATGGTGGCGACTTCGAAGTTCGCGCAGAGGAGACCGGCGGCACGGTGCTGGAATGGCGCGTCCCCGTGGTCTACTCCAGCTGACCGTCGGGCCGTAAGCGCCGGCCGCTGACCTGATACAACTCGATCTTGATGAAGTGCTCTGGATCGGTCTTCAGCCACGTGCCGATGCTCAGCTTGCTGAGCCGCTCGATCTCGTCGGTGTCCTCCACCACCCGGGACCGCCCGACCGCCACGACGGACCATCCTGACTGGGCGGCCGTGTCGAACGAGTCTGCTTCGAACGCGACGACGGCCTCGCGGGTGGCGGCTGCGAGCTTGGACCCGGCTCCGGTCCGGAACACGACGGTCTGGTCGCTGTCCAGCGCGAAGTTCACCGGGAGGATCGCGGGCAAGGCTCGATCGGTGTAGACGATCCGGCCCACAGGGACGGAGGCGAGCAGATTGAGGCTCTCCTCGCGGGAGAGCATCTCCAGGCCGGCCCCATCTCGATGCATTGACCCAGCATCACCTGATCGATCGTGTCCGGGGCAGGGACTAATGGCCCTGTTTTCGCGCCCCGGCGGATTTGTCAGCCCCGCGGACTACGGTGCGAGGGTGCTGTCGCTACGGACACTCAACCGCACGCTGCTGCAGCGGCAGTTCCTGCTTCAGCGGACGGACCTGCCGGTTCCCGCGGTGCTGGAGCGGCTCGTCGCGGTCCAGGGGCAGGAGCCGAACTGGCCCTACGTCGGTCTGTGGGCTCGAGTTGCCGGCTTCGGCACGGACGACCTTTCCGGCCTGCTGGAGCAGCGGCGTGTCGTGCGCGGCACGGCGATCCGGGCGACGGTGCACCTTGTGCTGGCCGACGACTTCTGCTGGCTGCGGCCGACGGTGCAACCGGTCATCGCCAGGCTGACCCGCCACGCGTTCTACGCCCGTGAGATCGACGGGCTCGACATCGGCAAGGTAGCCGAGGTCGGCCGTGAGATCCTCGGCGACCGCACGCTCACCCGGCGCGAGTTGGGCAGGTTGCTCGCGCAGCGTTTCCCCGGCCGGCATCCGGGTCGGCTCGCCGGCACCGTCGAGTTGCTCGAACCGCTCGTTCACGGGCCGGCCAATGCCGCGTGGGGTTCGTGGCGGAGCGTGGGGCCGATCAGCGTGAGCCGGGCCGAGGCATGGACCGGCGGCCCCGTGCGCGATCCCGATCCGGAAGCGATGATCAGCCGGTATCTCGCCGGGTACGGGCCCGCCACGGTGCTGGACATCCAGGCCTGGTCTGGTCTGACCAGGTTGGGTGAGGTGGCCGACAGGATGCGACCCGCCCTGCGGGTGTCGCGTGACGAGAGCGGCCGCGAGTTGCTCGATCTGCCGGACGCGCCGATCGCCGATCCTGACGTCCCGGCCCCGGTGCGGTTCATGCCCGCGTTCGATAACGCGTTGCTCGGTCACAAGGACCGGACGAGAATCATCGACGAGGGCGACCGCAAACGGGTCGCCCGCGATGCGTCGGCGGGCGTTCCCGTGTTCCTGTTGGACGGATTCGCGCGGGGAACGTGGGCGGTCGAGGGCGAGCGGTTGAGCGTCACGCCGTTCCGGCCCCTGGCCCCTGGCGAGACCGATGCCGTCGCGGCCGAGGCCGAGCGGCTCTGCGAGTTCGCCGGCATCGGCGCCGTGGAGTTCGAGGAGGTCACGTGATGCCCACGCTCAACACCGTCGCGGTCTTCGCAGCCGCAGCCGTGGTGTTCGCCGTCGTCCCCGGACCGGCGGTGTTCTACATCGTCACGCGGAGCGTGAGCCAGGGGCGCCGGGCCGGCGTCGTGTCGGCGGCCTCGATCGCGTCAGGCACTCTGGTCCACGTGGTGGCCGCTACCGTCGGGCTATCCGCCCTGCTGGCCTCGTCGGCTGCCGCGTTCAGCGTGGTGAAGTACGCCGGTGCGGCATACCTGATCTACCTCGGCGTGAAAGCTCTGCGGAGCCGCCCGGATGCCGCATCGGGGCCGGAGATCGCCGCGCAGCCGCTCTCGCGGGTGTTCCGGGAGGGCTGGATCGTTGCGGTGCTGAACCCGAAGGCGGCGCTGTTCTTCCTGGCCTTCCTGCCGCAGTTCGTCGACCCGGCACGCGGGCCGGCGGCCTTGCAGCTGGTGATCCTGGGCATCCTGCTGGTCGTCATCGCGGCGGCCAGCGACACCTGCTACGCACTGCTCACCGGCAGCGCGAGCGCCTGGCTGCGCCGCCGGGCCCACCTGCTCCGGCGGGGGCGGCTGGTGACAGGCGGCGCCTACATCACGCTCGGCGTCGCCGCTGCGGTGGCCGGAGAACGTCCGAAGCCGAGCTGAGGCCGGTCTGTCGACAGGGCTCAGTCCATTCGCTCGCCGACGTGGACGCTGCGCGCAGCCAGCGAGAACAAATCCGAGCGGTGTGCGAGCCACGCCGGATCAGCGGGATCCAGCAGCCGATCCCAGGCCTCGAGATCGGCCGTTGCCAGGAATCCGGTCGGGCGTATCCGGTCGACC
>DATHUM010000212.1:0-10629 GCA_035462225.1 Jiangellaceae bacterium
GTGGCGGGCCAGCGCCGTTTCGACGACTTGCACCTTGTGCGGCGTCCTGGCGTCGTCCAGGTTCGCTCCCCTGCCGGTGACCTCGGCCGGCGCGGCACCGGCGAAGGCCGCGATGAGGCATGCGGACGTGGTGGTGTTCGCGATGCCCAGGTCACCGGTCGCGACCAGATCGGCGCCACCGGCGATGAGATCGCGGACCGTCTCCGCGCCCGCCGCAATGGCGGCACGGCACTCGTCGAGCGTCATCGCCGGTTCTTTGGTCACATCTCGCGTCCCGCCGGCAACCCGCGCACTGCGGACGCCTTCGACCGCGGCGCCTTGCACGGTTCCGACGTCGAGCACGGCGACGCTGGATCCCACCGCTCTCGCGATCGCGTTGACCGAGGCGCGCCCGGCCGCCACCGTGGCCACCATTGCGGCGGTCACCGCCTGGGGCCAGTCGGATACACCCTGCTCATGCACACCGTGGTCCCCCGCAGCCACGATCACCACCGGGGACACGGGCACAGGCGGCGGGCACCGGCCACTGATCGCCGCCAACTGCACGCCCAGATCCTCGAGTCGGCCGAGGCTCCCAGGCGGTTTGGCGAGCCTGTCATGGCGCTCCCGGGCGGCAGCAGCCGCCTTCGCATCGACAGGCGCAACCGACCGGATCAGGTCATCGATCACTCGTCCGCTCCTTCCAGGATCGAGCGGATGGCGTCGACCAGCAGTTGGTTCGTCGCCGAGTCGCGCACCGCCACCCTGATATACGTGTCGTCCAGACCTGGGAATGTGTCGGCCCGTCGAGCGGCCAATCCGCGCGCGAGCAGCCGGTCGCGCAGGTCGGGTACGCGCCCTCGGACCAGCAGGAAGTTCGCCGGAGACGTCCACACCCGCACCCCGGGCACCGCCTCGAGCAACTTCACCAGCGCCTCTCGCCGTGCGGCCACGTCCGACGCTCGGGCATGCCGCTCATCTTCCGCATCCGCCAGCGCCTCGATGGCCGCCAGGGCGAGCGCATTGCAACTCCAGGGCTGCCGCCCCCCAGCGAGCGTCGCCACGGTCGGTGCCGGCCCGACGAGATAGCCGACGCGAAGTCCGGCCAGGCCCCACAGTTTGGTCAGGCTCCGGACCACGACCAGGCCCGGCAGGCCGGATCGGCCGGCCAGCCCGCTCGCGTCGTCCAGGAACTCGGCGAACGCCTCATCCACCACGATCGTCCGGCCCGGCCGGGCGATCCGCTCCACCGTCTCGACAGGGTCGAGCGCGCCGGTGGGGTTGTCCGGCCGGCCCAACAAAACGAGGTCCGCGCCGGACGGGACGCGGCCGGGATCCAGCAGCCAGCCGTCCACCTCCAGCCGCGGAACCGGGACGACCGGGACGCCCGCGGCCCGCAGCGCTGCCTCCGGCTCTGTGAACGACGGCTGGACGCACGCGGCCAGCCGAGGCCGCAACCTGCCGGCGATCAACCAGAATGCCTCGGCCGCCCCGTTGACCGCAAGGCATTCGCTTTCCGCCCGCCCGTGCCGGGCTGCGATCGCGGCGCGGGCCGGGCGCTCGTCCGGGTACGCCGCCAGGTCGACGACCGCCTCAGCAAGGCGGGCCCGCAACCACTCAGGCGGGCCGGGCTCGACGTTGACCGCCAGGTCGACGGTGCCGCTGGGGACCTGGCGGTCGCCGTGCGACCGCAGGTCGACCGGTGTCGCGGCAGGCGGGTCAGGCGCAAGCGGCAGCACCCGTCCCCCGACGACCAGCAGCACCTCATCGGCCGCCTCGGACAGCGCCTGCACGGCCAGCCCATGCAAGTCGACATACGCCCGTGCGCCGGGTCCGCCGGCGTGCACGCCGAGGCCCGGCTGACCGGCGATCATCAGCACATCACAGTCACGGACGGCCACAGCGGCCGCGAAATCGCGCAGTCGGTCCAGCAACTCGTTCTCGAGCTCGGCCCGGCGATGCGGATCGGGCAGGTCGTCACCCACCGGCATCCCGGACGACTCCAACGACTCGGCAAGCCAGGTGTCCAGCGCATCCACCAGGACGAACGAGCCGGATCCGGCGGCGGCGAGCGCAGCGGCGAGGTCGAACGTCTCCACGGTTTGCCAGTGAGCCGGACGGTCGGCCCGGTGCCTGGCAACGCGCGCAGCGAACTCCGGGTCGCGCGGCACGGCCGGCGCCACGACCACCACGGGACGCCCGCTCGCCGCCGCCCGGCGTGCCGCGAGGCGCGACTTTCCCGACTTCTGCCCGCCGAGAAAGAGCGTCAGGCGGCCCATCAGACCCACCCCGCCCTGACAAGGGCCGCGACCACCGCCGCAACTGCGAGGTTCACCACCAGTACGCCGGTCCCGAGGACGTCGCCGGTATGCCCGCCGATGCGCCGGCGTGCCGTCCAGCCGACCGCCGCCACTGCTACACCTGCCGCGGCCAGAAGTACCGCTCCCCAACCGCGGGCCGTGGCCACCGCAGCGGCGACTACTGTCAGCGTCGCCAGCACCACACCGCCCCGGCGCGGCTTCCCCGCACGCACGCCAAGACCCTCGGCCCGAGCCGGCGGCAGCCACGCCGCGAGAATCAGCGGTGCGGCGCGCCCGATCACATGTCCGGCCACCAGCACGCGCGCCACGCCCGCTAGGTCGAGCGGCGCCAGCAGCGCAGCCCGCAGCAGGACGTCGCCGGTGACCGCGAGCACGCCGTAGGTCCCGATCCGGCTGTCGCGCATGATCTCCAGCCGGCGGTCCGGCGTCGACCCGCCCCAGAATCCGTCCGCCACGTCGGCGAGCCCGTCCTCGTGGAGTGCGCCGGTAACGACCACCGTCGCCAGCACACTGGCGAGCGCGGCCACCAGCGGCCCCAGTGCCGGTTCCAGGATCGCCCAGGTGCCGACTCCGGTGCCGGCGACCAGCAAACCGACGAGCGGGAAGTACCCCATCGCTCCTGCGAGCCCGCTCTCCCCGTCCCTGGCGGCTCGCGGCAGCACCGGCAACCGGGTCAGTAGGCCCACCGCGGTGCGCGCGTCGCTCACGACTGACATCAGTACTCGATCCCCCGCCGCGCCATGATTCCGCGGTCATAGGCATGCTTGACCTTGCGCATCTCGGTCACCGTGTCGGCCAGCTCGCACAGCGCGCCTGGAGCGTCCCTGCCGGTGCAGACGACGTTCACCGCCGCTGAGCGGCCCCGGATCGCGGCCACCACTTCGGCGGTGTCGATCCAGCCCCAGTTCATCGGGTAGGTGATCTCGTCCAGAACCACCAACTGGTGCTCACCGGCCGCGAGAACACCTGTGGTGTGCCGCCACGCCTCCTCCGCTCGGGCTCGGGACACCTCGAGGTCGTCCGATTCCCATGAGAACCCGTCGCCGAGCGCCCACCAATCCGCGCCAAGCCGGCGCAGCATGGCCTCCTCACCCGTACGCCACCGGCCGGACTTGATGAACTGGACCACCGCCACCTTCCAATCGCGACCCAGCGAGCGCAATGCGACGCCGAAAGCAGCGGTCGACTTGCCTTTCCCGTCGCCGGTGTTGACGACGACAACCGACGCGACGTTGCGGCGTTCTGGCCTGGGCGGCGGCCCGGTTCGGGGTTCGGTGGTCATGCGATTCCCGTCAGGTATCGAAGGTAAGCGGTGTCCAGATGCGCATCCACCGTGTCGGCGAGCAGATCGAAAGTCTCGTCGAGCGGGCGCGAGGGCCCGGCGCCGAACAGCGCTTCGAGCAGGTGTGCGTCCTCTAGCAGGCCGTGCAGGTACCACCCCGCGACGTTGCCGCGGGCGACGATCAGGGCATCCTCAACGGCCACATCGACCGGGCCGTCGACGACCGTGTGTCCGTGCCGGATCTCGTAGCCCTCCACGTCGTGTCCACTCAACGCCCCCCACTGCTCGGGCCAGTCGACCGGCAGCACGACGGACCGCCTGCGGACCACCTTGGCCGGGCGGAAGGTGGTCGTCAGCGGCAGCAGAGCCAGCCCATCGCCGGAGCCGTCGACCCCGTGCGGGTCGTGCAGCCGTTCACCGAGCAGCTGCAGGCCACCGCAGATGCCCAGCACCCGGGCACCGGATCCGGCCGCCGCCCGCACTGCGGCGTCGAGCCCGGTGCTGCGCAGCCAGGCCAGATCCGCGGCCACGTGCTTGGACCCCGGCAGAACCACCATCGTCGCGCCGTCGAGATGCCAGGGCAGAGTGGCCCAGTGAACGTCCGCGACCTGCTCCAGGAGCGCGAACTCGTCGAGGTTGGACGCGCTCGGATACCGGACGATGGCCACCGGCGGCCGACCACCCCGGCGGGGGGCGTGCAGAGCCGCGCCGTCTTCGTCGGGAAGGTCGTGAGCGATCATCGGGACAACGCCGATGGTCCGAACTCCAGAGAGCCGCTCCAACTGCTCGGGCCCGGGCGGCAGCAGCGCCGCATCACCGCGGAACCGGTTCAGGATGAATCCGCGGATGAGCTCGCGGTGCTGCCGGGGCACGAGGGACCACGTTCCGTACAGATGGGCGAACGCGCCGCCGCGATCGATATCCACCGCCAGCAGCACCGGCGCCTGCGCCCTAGCGGCGATGCGCATGTTGACGATGTCGTTATCCAACAGGTTGATCTCAGCCGGGCTGCCGGCCCCCTCGACGATCACGAGGTCGTGCGACGCGAGTAGTTCGGCGAGCGCCGACTCGACGACCGGCCACAGCCGCTCCGACCGATCCGGCCACGCCCGCCGGGACAGCTCGGCGTCGTACCGGCCGAGCCGGATGACCTGGCTGCCACCGGACTCGGGCTTGACCAGCACCGGATTCATCCGCACATCGGGATCGACGCCGGCCGCCCGCGCCTGCAGCCACTGCGCGACGCCGATCTCCCCGCCGTCCACTACGCGTGCGTTGTTGGACATGTTCTGCGCCTTGAACGGCGCCACACTCATTCCCTGGCGGGCGAACCACCGGCACAGCGCAGTGGTGAGCAGGCTCTTGCCCGCCCAGCTTGTACACCCCTGGAGCATCAGCGCCGGCATCAGGGCCTCCTTGCCCGGCGCGACCGAGCGCCTGCTGCCATCGCAGCGAGCCCGATCATCAACCAGCCCCGCCGCCGGGCGAGCCGCAACGCCGCCTCGGTGTCACCGGGCCCAGGCGCGCGACCGCCAGGGTTGAGCGTGTAGGACCCGGGCTTGTCGAGCCGCACTCCGAACCGCATTGCCAGCGCCGTCATCGGCCACCCGGCGTTCGGCGACGGAGTCTTGCGAGCCTCCAGGCGAAGCTTGGTCCGCGGCACCGTCCAGTCCGCCAGCAGAACCGCCGTCAACCTCGCCGGCAGCAGGTTCAGCACGTCGTCGGCTCGAGCAGCCACCCGCCCGGCATGCAACCACTGCGGCGTGCGATATCCCCAACACGCGTCCGCCGTGTTGGCGAACCGGTAGATCGCTGCGGCCGGCAGACCGCCGATCGCGAACCAGAGCAAGGGTGCGACCACCGAGTCGGACATGTTCTCGGCGAGCGACTCGATCGCCGCGGCACGCACTTGCGGCCCCGACAGGTGAGAGGCGTCCCGGCTGACGATCCGCGCCACGGCGCTCCGACCGGCCTCGACGCCTTCGGCGAGCGCGGCTTCGACGCCCGCTACCTCGTCCAGCAGCATCCGGTGGGAGAACAGCGGCCACAGGCCGAGACCCAGCGCCAGGGCCGCGGCTGATCTTCCCGAACGGTTCCCTGCCCACCGCTCGACGGCCAGGCCGAGGGCCGCCGCGCTCGCCGCGCCGATACTCCAGGCCACCCCGCCGGATACGATCGCCCGGGCCGGTGGATCCGGCCGAAGCCACCGTTGCGCGGCGGCGAGGTACCGGCCGGTGATCCGGACCGGATGGACGGCCAGCGGCGGCTCCCGCACCGCCGCGTCCAGCGCAGCGGCAACCAGCACGGCCGCGGCCGTCATGATGCGATTCCGGGCGCCTCGGAGTGACCCTCCGCGCGCACCGGCACGACGATGAGTCCCGCTTGCGGATCAGTCACCACCCGGACCCGAGCACCGTACTGGGCCTCGATGACCTCGCGGGTCAGCACCTCGCCCGGCGGGCCCTCGGCGACCAGCCGGCCCTCGACCAGCAGCGCCAACCGATCGGAGAACTGCGCGGCCGTGGTCAGGTCGTGCAGTGCGGCCACCACGGTCAGCTCGCGGTCGCGACGCAGCCGGTCGACCAGCTCGAGCACTTGCTGGATGTGACCCAGGTCGAGCGAGCTGGTGGGCTCGTCGAGGAGGAGTACCGGGGCGTGCTGAGCCAGGGCCCGAGCCAGCACCGCACGCTGGAACTCGCCCCCGGACAGCGACGTCACCGGCCGGCCGGCCAGGGCGGCCAGCTCGAGAGTCTCGAGCACGTCGGCCACCAGGGCGACGTCCGCGGACGTCTCTACGCCGAAGTACGACACGTAGGGGGTTCGGCCGAGCAGCACATAATCGAACACGCTCATGCCGTCAGGACGGACCGGCTGCTGCGGTACGACGGCGATGATCCTGGCCCGTTCGCGGTGGCCGAGCCGCCCGACGTCACGCCCGTCCAGGCCGATCCGGCCCGTGTGCTCGACGGCTCCGGTGATCGCCCGAAGCAGGGTCGTCTTTCCCGCTCCGTTCGGCCCGACGAGCGTCACCCACCGCCCCGACGGCACGCTGAGACTGACGTCGGAAAGGACACGCACGCCCAGCAGATCCACACTTACTCGGTCGACGGTCAGGGTGCTCATAACTCGCTCACCAGGCCCTTCTGGCGCGACGCAGCACGAGGGTGAAGAACGGTGCGCCCACGAACGCCGTCACGACGCCGACCGGCAGCTCCCCGGGCGACACCAGCGTCCGGGCGAGCACGTCCGCCCATACGAGGAACACCGCGCCCACGAGGATGGACACCGGCAGCACTATCCGGTACGACGTTCCGGCCATCATCCGGACCAGGTGGGGCACCACGATTCCCACGAAACCGATCAGGCCGGCAACCGAGACGGCGGCGGCCGTACCCAGCGTCGCGGCGAGCACGACGACAAGGCGGACCCGTGCGCTCGGCACCCCCATCGCCCCGGCCTCGGCTGATCCGACGCTGAGCACGTCCAGCAGCCGGCGGTGGGCAAGGATCACGATGGCGGCGACGAGCACGTAGGGCGCGATGCCGACGACGTCGCTCCATCCGCCGGTGAGCAGCCGGCCAAGAATCCAGCCATACACCTCGCGCAGCGTGTCGGCGTGCCGCTGCTGGACGTACGTCTGGACGGCGACGAGGAAAGCGGCGACGGCGACACCGGCCAGAATCAGCGTGTGAGTGCTGCGCCCACCGGCCGACCGGCCGAGTGCATAGGTCGCGGCCACTGCCGCCGTGCCGCCCACGAACGCGGCGACCGGCAGCACACCGCGGCCGCCACCGGACACGATGGCGAGCGTGGCGCCGAGCCCGGCCCCTGCGGCGACCCCCAGCAGGTAAGGATCCGCCAGCGGGTTTCGGAACACCCCCTGGTACCCCGCACCGGCCACCGCCAGCATGCCGCCCACGAGTGCGGCGAGCACCACGCGGGGGGCGCGTAGCTGCCACAAGATGGCCCGCCCGCGCTCGTCCAGGCCGCCGGCGAGTTCCGTACCCGGGAGCAGATTGACCACCTCGACGACCACTCCCCGCCACGGCAGTGCCGCCGGCCCGATCACCAGGCCGGCCAGCAACGACGCGACGAGCAGGCCGCCGGCGGCCAGTAGCCACCTGAGCCGGCTTTTCGCGCGGATCGTTACGGCGTCGGCCACCGCCGGGACGGCTGCCACTTCACTGCGCCGCTTCGAGCTCGAGGAGTTCCAGCGCAGCGAGGTCGGCTGCGAGCGTCTCGAGGAATTCCACGACGCGAGGACCCCAGCGGCTCGCGACGTCCTCGTCCAGCGAGATGATGCGCTCGGCTTGAACAGCACTCAGCTGTTCCCAGCCCGGGCGGTTCGCGACCTCGGTCGGATCCACGCCACAACAAACCGCATCGGCGAGCAGGATGACGTCAGGGTCGGCCTCGATGATGAACTCGGGGCTCAACTGCGGGTAGCCGCCGCTCTCGTCCCCGGCCTCGTCCGCGATGCTCTGCATCCCCAGCAGGCCGTACAGCTGACCGATGAAGGTGTCGCTGGATACCGAGAAGAAGGTGACGTCGAGCTCGTGGTAGTACGTCAACGGCTCGTCGCGCGGTGGCAGCGACGCCACCAGCGCGTCGACGTCGGCCTGCATCTTCGCGACCACCGCCGCCGCCTCGCCCACTTGGCCGGTTGCGGCGCCGAGTTGCTCGATCTGCGTGTACGTATCGTCAAGCGTGGCGGCCGCAGGGTGCATCAGCGTCGGCACGCCGATCTCTGCCAGGCTGGACGCGAGGTCACCAGGGTCGGTGTGCGCCACCACGAGGTCTGGGTCATAGGCCGCGATCGCTTCGATGTTGGGCGTGAACCCCGACAGATCGGTCGTCGGCGCATCTTCGGGGTAGGTGGAGTACTCATCGGCGGCGACGACCAACTCGCCCGCACCTATCGCGAACAGCATCTCAGTGGCGGTCGGTGAAAGGGAGACGATCCGCTCGGGTGGTTCTTGGATCTCGACAGCTGACTCGCCGCTGCCTACCGTCACCGGAAACGCAGTGTCTGTGGCGGGATTTTCGGTCGCCGGCCCTGGCGCGGCGAGCCCGTCGCCTTGCGCGCCGTCGTCACCACAGGCCGCAGTGAGTAACGCAACGAGGGCAAGTGCCCAGGCATGCTTCATGGGAGCCTCCTCCGGCTGGGAGGAGGAAAGTCGTCTGCGTGGCTCACGCCCCACGAACGGCCCTTCCTCCGAGGACAGATTCGTTGCCACGAGGCAGGCGACCTGGCTCATCCCCCGCGTCGGGGCGAGGGCTTCACAGTTGCGGGACAGCGCCGGATTCTCACCGGCTTCGCTGGCACTCGTGGCACCCGGACGGTCGCCCGGGCCATGCTGACGCTAGTCATGCCGGAGGCGGTGGCGCAACCCCGGATCGTGTGAACTGCGGCGCACCCGAACCAGCGGCGCGCCGCTTGGCTAGCTCGGCTCCGACCCCGGCCGGACGAGGCCCGACTCGTAGGCCGCGATCACCGCTTGGGTCCGGTCACGTAGGCCGAGTTTGCTCAGCATCCGGCTGACGTGGGTCTTGACCGTCTCCTCGCTTACCACCAAACGGTCCGCGATCTCGGCATTGGACAAGCCTGTGGCGATCAGCCGGAGCACGTCCGTCTCGCGCGGCGTCAGCACGGCGATCGCCTCCGACCGGTCGGGGCCTGGTCGCTGGCTGGTGAAAACGCTGATCAGACGGCGGGTGACGGACGGAGCCAACAGCGCCTCGCCGGCGGCCACGATCCGGACCGCGTCGAACAACCGCTCCGCCGTGATGTCCTTGAGGAGGAACCCGCTCGCTCCGGCAACAAGCGCGTCGTACACATACTCGTCGAGATCGAACGTCGTCAGCATGAGCACCCGTGGGCCACTGCCGTCGCTGGCCTCACGGACGATCACCGCAGTCGCCTCGATGCCGTCCATGACCGGCATCCGGACGTCCATGAGAACCACGTCGGGGCGGCATTCCCGGCACAGCCGGGTGGCGGCCCGCCCGTCCGCACCGGTGCCCACGACCGTGAAGTCCGGCTGGGTTTCCAACAGCGCGGCGAAGCCGGCCCGGACGACCTCTTGATCGTCGACGACGAGCACCCGGATGGGATCAGTCATGTGTCGGCCCGGTGGGGGCATCGATCGGCAGCTCGGCCTCCACCACGAACCCGCCGGTGGGCCCACGGCCTGCGGCGAACCGCCCACCCATCGACACGACGCGCTCCCGCATACCAACGAGGCCATGGCCGACATGGCCGGTCACACCGTCCGTTGGGGGCCCTGATCCCGTGTCGCCGACGCGCACCCGTACGGTGTCGGCGGTCCACCCGAGCCGCACGTCGACCGCGGCTGCCGGGGCGTGCCTGCGCGCATTGGTCAGCGCCTCTTGCACGACGCGATACACGGTGAGCCCGATGCCCGGACCCACCGGACGCACCACGCCGTCCACGGTCAGCCGGATCGTCGAATGCGACAGCTCCCGGGCTCGGTCGACCAGCTCGACGAGATCGGAGAAGCCCGGCTGGGGTTCACGAGGGGGTGGTTCGTCACTCGCGTCCTCGCGGAGCACGCCGAGCAGGCGACGCATCTCGGCCAACGCCGCCCGGGCCGTGTCTCCGATGTCCTGCAGGCGCTGAGCACCTTCGCTCGGCATCCCAGGCGTCGCCACCCTCGCAGTCTCGGCCTGTACCGAGATAAGCGAGATGTGGTGGGCGACGACGTCGTGGAGCTCTCGGGCGATCCGGGCTCGCTCGCCTTGTGCGGCGTGGGCGAGGAGGGTGTCGGCTACCACTTGGCGCGACACCGCCCTTTCGGCCGTCTCGTCCCGAGTCTGGCGAGCAGCGCCGAGGCCGGCCGCGACCGGTGCCAGCCCAGCCAGCAGTAGTGGATACGTCAGGTCCTCCGGATTCTCGACAGCCGAGCGGCGGATGTCGCGCACCATGGCATCCTCCGGCTCGCCCACCTGACCCGATTCGACGGCTTCAGACACGTCGTCGCTTGCCGGGCCGGACGAGCTCAACACGACCAGTGCGGCATAGAGGAC
>DATHUM010000213.1:0-2759 GCA_035462225.1 Jiangellaceae bacterium
ATCCCGACGCCGGAGGTGACCGCCAACAGCATCACGAGCGTCACGCCGATCGTGGCCAGGCCGGCCGCGAACTTGCCGTTGACGACGTCGTCACGGTGGATCGGCTGCGACACAAGTCGCGGCAGGGTGCCGTCCGCACGCTCCTGGTTGATCGCGTCGAAGCCGAACGCGATGCCGAGCAGCGGCCCCAGAAAGCCGATCAGCGCCACGAACGAGGGCAGCCGCTCCGGAGCGAACGTGAAGAGGTAGAGGAACAGGCTCGGCGTTCCCGTGACCTCCTCGGCGACATCGCGGAGGTTCCCGGCTGAGACGATCACCGACCCGACACAGGCGAGCCCGATGATGAACAACAGGATCGCGAACCTGATCGAGCCGATGTTGTCGCCGAACTCCTTGGCGGCCACGACGCGCCATCCCGGAGTGCGCCGTCCAGTCCGGGGAGCCAAGCCAACCCGGGCAGCCAGCGAATCGGCCACGGTGAGTCCGCGGCTGCGAGCCCGCGCGGTTCCCATGGCCAAGGAGTCAGCGGTGGCGCGGATCCTTTGCCGCATCCCGGTGGTGACCATCATTGCGCACCTTCCTCCGCGAAGTACCTGCGGTAGATCGCGCCCAGTTCCTCTGTGCGCTGCCGCAGGTGCACGATGGTGAACCCACGCTCGGTCAGCCGGCTCGCCACGGTGGCCCGCACGTCGCGCTGGGCACCGACGAGCCACGTGTCGTCGTCCCGCTCTACGGTGACGACACCTTCCACTCCTTCGAGGGCAGCGGCCACGTCTGCGTCGGGCGGCTCCACTGCCACCTCGAGCACCAGCCGCCCGCCATGCTCGGCAGCCAGATCGTCGACGGTTCCCGAAGCCACCATCCGGCCCTTGACGAAGATGCCGATCCGGGAGCAGATCGCCTGCACCTGGCCCAGCAGGTGCGACGACAGCATGATCGCCACGCCGCGTTCTCGGGCCAGCCGCGCGACGAGTTCCAGCACCTGGTCCGCACCGCGAGGATCGAGCCCGACCGTCGGCTCGTCCAGGATGAGCACGTCTGGCGATTTGACCAACGCGTCGGCGATTCCCAGGCGCTGCCGCATCCCTCGCGAGTACACCCGGACTGGGTCGTCGCCCCGCTCCCCAAGGCCAACCTCTGTCAGCAGCGTGCCGATCCGCTCTCGGGCGGCACTGCGGTCGAGCCCGTTCAGTGCCGCCGTGTACTCGAGGTTCTCCCGGCCGGTCAGGTGGCCGTAGAAACCGACGCTGTCCGGCACGTAGCCGACCTTGCGTTTAACGTCGAGCGCATTGCGGGTCGGGTCCACGCCGACTACACGAACCTCACCGCTGGTCGGCTCGCTGAGGCCGAGCAGCATCAAGATCGTCGTAGTCTTGCCCGCTCCGTTCGGGCCGAGCAGGCCGAAGATCTCGCCCGGCTTGATCTCGAGATTCAGCCGGTCGACGGCGGTGAGCTCGCCGTACCGCTTGGTGAGATCGCGGGTCCAGATGGCAGGAGCCTGGGCGGGAGCGTCCGGCGCTGCCGCCGAACCCATCGTCGCCGTGCTCATCGCCGCCCGTACCTCCGATAGACACCGACCAGCGCGGCGATCGCACCGGCGATCACGAGAATGCCGACCAGGCCCCACCAGCCCGACGTTTC
The DNA here is from genome assembly GCA_035462225.1 of Jiangellaceae bacterium. Classification (GTDB taxonomy): domain Bacteria; phylum Actinomycetota; class Actinomycetes; order Jiangellales; family Jiangellaceae; genus JASLBX01. Next base: position 1,642 of record DATHUM010000213.1, read on the forward strand.
GACTGCGTACCTGATCTCCACCGATTCGTTGAGACCACCGCCCGCGGCCGTGATAGTCACGGCGTAGTCGCCGGCCACAGCGTTGCCCGCAGGGGTGATCCGGGCAATGACTTGGGCACTCTCTCCTGCCGGGATGTCCATCGTCGCGGGCTCGAACTCCACGTCCCAGTTGGTCGGCGGTGTGGCGGACAACTCGATACCCTGCAGCGGCGCGTTGCCGTCGTTCTGGACGAGCAGGGTGACGGTGCCGGTGTCTCCGGCGTTGCCTGAGGCGTTGAGCCGCTCGTTCGCCGTCGTCAAAGACATCGACGCCGAGTCGGTGATCTCCACGCTGAGACTGCTCTGCAGCGTCTGGCCCTCGCCGCTGGCCTGCACCCCGAGTTCGTACTGGCCGGCCGCGACGTCGTCCGGCGGATCGGCCTCGACGTTGATGGTCGCAGAGCCACCGGCTTCGACGGTCACGGTGGCGGCCTGCTGCTCTGTCGAGGGTCGGGCCGAGACGGTCCAGCCTTCCGGCCCGGCGGCGGCGAGCGAGAAGGTCGCTTCGCGTCCAGAGCGGTTAGCGAGCGTGAGGTCGAACCGGAACGTGTCCGTGGCACTGCCTTGCAGCGACGGGAAGTCGGCGGTGAACTCGAAGGCTTCGGCCGCCTGCTCGACGATGGTCAAGGTCAGCGGCAGCGTGGAGCGTCCGCCGTCGCCGGTCGCGGTAACGGTGACGCGATGGTCGCCCTCGGCGGCGTCCGCAGGGACGCTGATGTCCAACTGGACCTCGCGAGGCTCGTTCGCGCTCGCGTGCACGGCGGAAACCTCGCGCCCGTCACCGCGCAGCACGGTGTCCCACCCTTCCGGGGCGCCGGTAACCCGCAGTTGGACCAGTTCGGACTCGTCCGACGTGACCTGAAGATCGAACGTGCTGGTCTGCCCGGGCTCGGCGGCGACCGCCGGGTATGGCGTCACCAACTCGACGGCGGCAGCCGGAGTCGCGGTGGCCAGTGGAACGAGCAACAGGCCGCTGAATGCAGCAGAAAGGATCTTTATCCGGGACGTTCCCTTCATCTGGCACTCCAGAAAGCAACAGGCTGTTGGGTTTTTCGGCGGTGTGAAGCGTAAGGACGGCG
>DATHUM010000214.1:0-3160 GCA_035462225.1 Jiangellaceae bacterium
AACGGCCCGGTTGCCACGCTCGACCATCTGCTCGGTGACACCCAGACCGGCCAGAACCTCGAGCGTGCGCGGCTGGACGCCGAGCGCACGCGACTCGTGAGCCCGGTCGAGCGCGCGGTCGATGATGCGGAACGACACGCCGTACCGCTGCAACTGCGCGGCCAGTGCCAGTCCGGTCGGCCCGGCACCGACGACGAGCACGTCCACCTGATCGGGCATCGGCGATCACCCGGCGGTGGTTCGCCGGTAGCGCAGGACGGCGGCAGGCATGGTGACCACAAGTATCGCGCCGATCCAGACCAGCGCCTGCCACACGGGTTCCGCGGCGGGGCCGCCGAGCGTCAGTGCTCGTAGCGCATCAACGGTCACGGTGATCGGGTTGACCTCGGCGAAGGCCTGTAGCCAGCCGGGCATGGTGGCAACCGGCACGAAAGTGGAGCTGGTGAACACCAACGGGATGACAACCAGCAGGCCGGCCAGGCCCGATGCTTCCGCGTTGCGCACCAGCAACCCGATGAGCGCATTGGCCCACGAGAAGGCGACGCCGACGAGCAGCGCCAACCCGGTGGCGGCCAGTGCGGCGGCCGCACCAGCGTGAAAGCGGAACCCGATCACGTAGCCCACGCCGGTCATCAATCCCAGGACGAACACATTGCGGATCGCATCGGCCATAGTGCGACCGGCAAGGACGGCCGAACGGGTCATCGGCAGCGCCCGGAACCGGTCGATCATGCCGGTGGCCAGGTCATCGGCGATGGCCACGCCAGTCTGGGAGGCGCCGAAGGCGATCGCCAGCACGAAGATGCCCGGCAGCAGGTAGTCGACGTAGTTCTGCACACCGGGTGGGTCGATCGCGCCACCGAACGAGTAGGTGAACAGCAGTACGAAGAACACCGGCTGCACGGTGGCGAATACGATCAACGTCGGGACGCGCACGAGCCGCCTCAGGTTGCGCGCGGTAATCGTGGCGACGTCCGCCGCCAGCCACACCAGGCCGGACGTTCCGGACTTCCTTGCCTCGACAGTGGTCATAACTCGCCGCCGATCTCGACTGAGTCGATGCCCTCGGTCGGCTGACGCTGACCGGTCAGCGTGAGGAACACCTCGTCGAGCGAGGGGCGCCGGATCGCTACGCCGGCCACGCCCACGCCCATCGCGGCGAGTGCCGCAGCCACCTCGGCGAGCAGTTGCGGCCCGTCATGGACCGGCAATACAACGCGCCGGGTATCCGGGTCATGTGTCGGATCCCCGGTGCCCAGGCCGGCGACCGCAGCCGCCAACGCGCTCACATCAGCTCCCGGTGCCGCCTCCAGCTCCAGGCGGTCGCCACCCACCTGCGCCTTCAGCTCGTCCGCCGTACCACTGGCGATTACCCGGCCGTCGTCCATCAGCACTATCGAGTCGGCGAGCCGGTCGGCCTCCTCCAGGTACTGGGTGGTCAGCAAGACGGTCGTACCCTGCCGGGCCAATTCGGCCACGAGCCGCCACAGACCGATCCGCCCGTGTGGGTCCAGGCCGGTGGTCGGCTCGTCCAGAAACAACACCGCCGGCTGTGCCACCAGGCTGGCCGCGACGTCGAGCCGCCTGCGCATCCCGCCGGAGTAGCCGCCGGCGAGCCGGTCGGCCGCCATGCTCAGGTCGAATGAATCCAGCAGCTCGTCCGCCCGTTGCCGAGCACGGGTACGCCCGAGCCCGGACAGCCGGCCGATCATCTGGAGGTTCTCGCGGCCGGTCAGATAACCGTCGACCGCCGCGAACTGCCCGGACAGCCCGACTACTCTGCGGACCGCCGGTGCCTGGCCGACCACATCGAGCCCGGCCACCTTGGCGGTTCCGGCGTCCGGCCGCAACAGCGTAGCCAGAATCCGTACCACGGTCGTCTTGCCCGCGCCGTTCGGGCCGAGCAGCCCAAGCACCTTCCCGACCGGTACCTCCAGGTCGACACCGGCGAGTGCCTCGACTGCCCCGAAGCGCTTTACCAGGCCCTCGGCGACGATCGCCAGCTCGGTCATTGACCCACCGCCAATATGTAGGATTACTAGCTATCCCGATAGAAGTAGGATACCTACTTATGAGGCCGGATGCGCAAGCCCTCAAGGGTCACCTCGACGTGCTCTTGCTCGCCGCGCTTGCCGCCGGGCCGCTGCACGGCTACGCGATCAAGGAGGCGCTGCGGGAAGGCAGCGGCGGCCGCTTCGACCTCCCCACCGGCACCGTGTACCCGGCGCTGCACAGGCTCGAGCGGGCCGGGCTGATCGCCGGCTCGTGGTCGGTCGTCGACGGGCGGCGCCGCCGCAGCTACCGGCTTACCGATGACGGCGAGAGCAGACTTGCCGGCGAACGAGCCAACTGGCGCGAGTTCGCGCAGGCCGTCACAGGGATACTGGAGCGAAACCCGTGGCCGGTCACCAGCTGATCGATGACTACCTGGCCGAGCTGGCACGGCGGTTGCCGGCCGACGACGTCGACGAGCTTGCCGACGGCCTCGAAGAGGCCTTCCGGCGCCACCAACGACGCGGCCTACCCGCGGCCGGCGCAGCAGCGGCCGCCACTTCTGAGTTCGGGAATCCCGATCTGATCGTCCGGGAATTCATCCGCCAGGCGCCCGGACGGCGAGCCGCCCTCGCCCTGTTGGCCAGCGGGCCGCTGTTCGCCGGCCTCTGGGGATCGTCGCTGATCAGCGCCCAAGCGTGGACCTGGCCGATTCCGCTCAGTGCCGCCGTGGCGTTCGGAGCCACCCTCCTCGCGGTCGTCGCCACTCTGGTTGCCGCCGCCTTCAGCCGCAGCTACCAGCGCACGAAACTCACCGGGCCGGCATGCGCCCTGCTGGCTGCGCTCGACGGCGCGATGATCGCCGCCATCGCCATGACCGCGCCGGCGCTGAGCTGGCCGATGGCCCTAGCCATACCTGCCAGCATTGTCCGCATCGGACTCGCCGTCCGCGCCGTTCCGCGCATTCTCGCGCGCTAGTTCATTGCGTCGCGGCGGGCGTGAAAGAACGCCTTCTCGGCCGCGTTCTCCGTGCGCGCCATCGCCCTGTCGTACGCCTGCGCGGCGTCGGCGTTGCGGCCAAGCCTGTTGAGCAGGTCGGCACGGACGGCGTGGAACACGTGGTAGCCATCGAGGTCCAGCCCTTCGACCACCGCGAGCGCAACGTCAG
>DATHUM010000215.1:0-5108 GCA_035462225.1 Jiangellaceae bacterium
TGCTGGACGACGTCAAGAAGGGGCGTGAGGTCGTCATCTCCGACCGGGGTCGCCCGGTCGCCATGCTGGTTCCGGTGGCAGGCCGCCGGCCATTCCCCGATCTGCGGAACGTCCGGCGCCGCGCCCGGCGAAGTGACGTGCAGTTGAGTCAGGCCGTCCTGGACGGCCGCGAGGATCGATGAGCGAGCGGCCGGTCGAGTGGGCTGGCCCGATCTACGTCGACGCCAGCGCACTCGTGAAGCTGTTCGTCCCTGAGGACGAGAGCGATTCGCTGAACGCCGCGCTGAGCGGCTCATCCGAAGTCGTGATCTCGGACCTGGCGTTGACCGAGATGGCGTCTGCAATCGGCCGGCGGAGGCGCGAGGGCGTCCTGGATGCCGTCGAGGCGCGCCGCCTGCAGCGCGAGGCCGGCAAGCTGGCGGGCGCGTGCGCGAAGGTGGAGATCACCCCGCCCGTCCACCGGCACGCGGAGCGCCTACTCCTGTCGGCGATCCTGTCAGAACCTCTCCGTACGCTCGATGCCTTGCACGTGGCGCTCGCGCTTCAGGCCCAGGCTGCAACGTTCGTGTCCTACGACACGCGGCTGCGACGCGTCGCCGAGTCGCAGGGGCTCGTCGTCGTCCCCTGAGCGGCTCCCGACGCCGCTCGGACTGCTGGCGGAACCAGTACGCAGGACCTGCAGCGAGGGATCGCAGAATCTGCGTACCTTGTGGCCGCGGAACTTCCCGCAAGATCATTTGTCCAATTCCGCGTGTGCTCGAACGATGGCTCGTTCGTTCTTCACACGCGATGGCCAGTACGCTGACGCAGTGGATGCGTACCTGCGGCAAGCGACGCGTCGTGCGCGCGGGCGCGACACTCGTGCAACGCGGCGCCGAAGCGAATACCGTGCTGCTCGTCGAGCGCGGCAGCGTGATCCTGGAGCGCCACGAGGCCGACGGGAACCAACCGCCCGTTACCCTGTGCGGACAGGGCGCACTCGTTGGACTTGCTGCGGCGATCCTCGAGCATCGGTACGACGTCACCGCGACGTCACGCACCGAGAGCGAGGTCTTCGCGGTCGATGCCGCGCTCGTTCGCGGGCTGACCGAGACTCAGGGACTCGGTGTGCTGGTGGCCAGAGCGTTGGCGCACGAAGCAAGGGCCCTCACCGAACGCTGCGTGGCGCTTCAATCGAAGACGGTCCGCGAGCGGGTCCTGGCCGTCCTTGCTGCCTTCTCGGAGACCGGCGGTCCCTTCCCCGTCAGGGTCCATTTGCGGATGCAGGAACTCGCGGTGCTGGTGGGCGCCGACCAGGCCCACGTCTGTCGGGTGATGCGGAGCCTGCGCGACGAGGGCCTCGTGGAGTACGCCCGGCATCGTCTGGCGATCCGCACCGCGCTCCCGGTGCGCCTCGCGATCGACGCCTGATCGCCGCCCATTCACCGAGCAACTGGCAAATGCCAGTGACAGGTTGGTCGCTGGTGCGTAGGCTCCCCGAACCCGGCGGCAGATGGCGTCGCCGTGTCCATCAGGGAGCCAGCCTTGCGCTCGACGTCCTCGCTTTTCGGGCCTCGACGAATTGCCGCCTGCATGCTCGCGGCAACGGTGGCCGCGGCGACCCCCGCGACGGCCCAGAACAATCCGTTCAGTTCCGAGGGCTTTCCCGCAGCCCGTGGCACCTACGGGTCGTTCCCCTACGAGCAGGTAGACCCACTCTCGGGCAACCTGATCGTCTCCGTTACGGACCTGTCGTTGCCGGGCCCCATTCCGCTCACGGTGTCCCGCAGCTACAACAGCAAGTTCCACAAGGATTTCGAGCACGGCGACCAGAGCGTGGACGAGTGGTCGCCCCTCGGCGTCGGCTGGCGCATGCACTTCGGCCGCGTGTTGCATGCAGCGGAACCGACGCCGGGTACGACCGTGATCGAAGGGACCGACGGCGGCGGCGGGCCCCTGTATCAGACGAGCGCCTACCCGGAGGGGTGGATCACGAAAGGATTCGCCCGCTACAACCGGATGAACCACACCGCGAAGTTTCCGAACGGACTGGTGGTCACGTTCGGCCACATCGGTGAGGTGAGCGGCCCACGAGGCCAGGTGCGCTACGCCACCGAGATCCGCGACCCGTACAACAACACGCTGACGTTCACCTATGCCGGCATGCCGGGGCTCGTGACGCGCGCGCGCCAGAACCTGAACGCCACGCAGTTCCGCGAAGTCGACTTCACCTACAACGCGAACGGAACCCTCACCAACATCTCCTACAACGGCCGGGCGTGGACGTTCCAGCACGACCCGGCGCCGGGCCTGCCCGGCCACACGCTGCTGCGGCATGTCATTCCCCCGGCCGGACTTCCGTGGCAGCAGCAGTACGGCGGCCTGGCCGGCCTCGAGCTGACCGCGCTCGTCGCTCCCGGCGGCGGCCGCGTCGACTACACCTACGCCACGGTGGCGCGCCGGGCCGGGTCGCTCACCCAGAACTCGCGGGTCGTCTCGACCCGTACCGTGGGCGGTCGGGCCGTGACGCCCGGTACCTGGACGTTCAGCTACAACCAGGGCGCCAACCTCGATACGACGGTCGTCGCCTGCCCGTGCGGGACCACCAGCTATCGCTACAACGGCATCGGCATTTCGGGCAACTTCAGCGCCTGGGCCAGCGGCACCCTCGCCGAGCGGCGCGTCCTCGAGAACGGGACTGGCACGCTCCTGGAGCAGGAAACGATCACGTACGGGCCGTCGGTCGCCATCTCGCCGGACGCGATCCCCGGTGAGGGCGGCCAATGGAGCGATCCGGACGTCTTCCTTGCGCTCACGACCCAACGCGTGCTGACGCGCCCGAGCGGCGGCACCTGGACGACCACCTACGAGTACAACGCCACCAACTACAACGACTTCGGGCGTCCGTACAAGGTGACCCAGCAGGGCGACCTCACGCGCATCAGCGAAGTGACGTTCCAGTACGGCTTCACCCCCTGGATCATCGGCGGGACGGCCACGACCTCGGTGCGCGTTCCGCCCGAGACCATCCAGACGAGCGCCACCACCTACGAGCTGGCGACCGGGTTCGTCACGGCGTCGACCAGTCTGGGGGTCACCTCGACCTTTACCCGGAACGCCAATGGCACCCTGGCCAGTGCCAGCAACGCCAACGGCCACACGACGACCTTCGTCTACGACTGGGGCGTGCTCGCGGCGACGCACACGCCGCTCCTGACGTCGGCCCGAACCATCAATCCCGACGGCACGGTCGCCGCCGCCGTCGTCGGCAACGACCCGAACCCCGCCAACAACCAGCTGACGACCTACCAGTACGACGCCGTGGGCCGCATCCGCCTGGTGCAGCCCCGGAACGCCAACTTCATCCGCTACACCTACGAAGACACCCAGGGCAACCTCTACGTGCAGGTCGATCGCGGCACGAGCCAGGTCTGGACGCATCTCGACGGCTTCGGGCGTGCGATCTCCACCGTCAACTCGCTCGGCGTCAAGACGCGCATCGATCGCGATGCTTGTGGGCGCGTGACATACGCGAGCGGGACCTATACCACCGGTGACGGCCTCGGCCGCGGTACCACCACGACCTACGACGGGCTCGGTCGCGTGAAAACGGTCAGCGTGCCCGATCCGCTCGGCACCGCGACGACGACCTACACCTACACCGGCCCGGACGTGAGCATCATCGATGCCATCGGGCGGACCACGACCTATGACAACCAGTCGTTCGGTGGCCCCGGTGACGTCCGGTTGGCGGCGGTCCACGATCCGAACGGCAGGACGACGAGCTACCAGTACCACACGCTCGGCGGCCTGACCCGGGTCGATGGGCCTGGTCCGAACGTGCCAGCGCGTACCTGGCAGTACAACATCAATGGCCGGCTGCTGCAGGACACGCAGCCCGAATCGGGGACGACGACCTACACCTACGACGCCATCGGGAACGTCAAGACGGTGACCGACTCGATGGGGCGGACCACGACCCTCAACTACGACGCCAACGAGCGGCTGATCTCCCGCGATGCGGTCGGCACCAGCTCGGACGTGTCGATCGCCTACGACCTGGTCGGCCGCGTGAGCACGCAGAGCATCGAGGGGGTGGTCACGACCTATGGCTACGACTCGACCGGCCGCGTCGCCTCGCGCACGGATGGCATCCAGCCCAGCATGTCGTTCACGTCGAGCTACTTCTACGACGCCAACGACAACCTCACCGAACTGCGCTACCCGTGCACGAACACGCCGTGCTCGCCCCGGAGCGTGACGTATCACTACGACTTCGAGGATCGGCTCACCGAGGTGCGCAACAACAACCAGCTGTTCGCGTCGAACTTCACCTACGACGGCGCCGGCCGGCTGGCGACCTACGAGACGGGCCCCGTGACGCACCGGTTCGACTACGACATCCGGGATCGCGTCCAGCAGTTGCGCGCCGGTCCGGCGGCGGGCCATGCGCTCGACCTGACGTACGGCTACAGCAAGGCGAGCCAGGTGCTGACGATCACGGACACCCGGCCGGGGATGTCCCAGTCGTACGGCTACGACGTCCTGGACCGGCTCACGCACGCGGTGGGCGCCTGGGGACAGATCGGCTGGACCTATGACAATGCCGGCAACCGGCTCACCGAGGACCGCGGCGTCACGACCAGCTACGCCTACAGCCCGACGACGAACCGGCTGACGTCGACCAGCGGGGCCTTCCCGGAGACGTTCAGCTACAACGGCGTCGGCGAGCTGACCGGCGACGTGCAGGGGACGTACGCCTACTCGCCCGCCGGGATGATGCTCTCGGCGACGCGCCCGGGGATGACCGCGAACTACCTCTACGATGCCGACCACCTGCGCGTGAAGCGCAGCGTGAACGATGTCACGTCAATCACCGTCCGCGGTGCCGGCGGCCAGGTGCTGACCGAGATGCAGCAGCGCTGCGGCGGCGCGCGCGAGTGGGTCCGGGACAACATCTATGCCGGCGGCAAGCTGCTCGGTGCGTTCAGGAACGGCGCCCCGGCGACCGCGACCTTCTCCTTCAACACACCCTCGAGCCAGCCCGGCGAACAGACCGGCGGCGTCACGATCGGCGTGAAGGTCCAGACGTCGAACGGCCAGCCGCTCCCGTGCGCCGCGACGGTCAG
>DATHUM010000216.1:0-2688 GCA_035462225.1 Jiangellaceae bacterium
CTCATACGACCTGGCCGACCTCGCCCTGCGGTTCGTGGGGCGCGAGCTGCGCATCGACGGCGACGAGAGCGCCGGCCAGCAGCTCTCGCTGGACGGGATGGACGAGGAGCAGCTTGGTGAGGCCGAAGCGGTCCGGGCGCGCGCGGTCCTCGATTTGGCCGCCGCCCTGGACGTCGAGCTGGTCAAGCGGGGCGGCCGGCAGTTGCTGGACGAGGTCGAGTTGCCGCTTGTCGACGTGCTGGCCCGGATGGAGCGGTCCGGGATCGCCGTCGACTCAGATCACCTGGAGGCGCTCGAGTCGTCATTCGCCGATGCCGTGAAGCGGGCCGCTGACGACGCCTATGCGGCCATCGGGCACGAGGTCAACCTAGGCTCGCCCAAGCAACTACAGGTGGTGCTGTTCGAAGAACTGAACATGCCGAAGACCAAGCGCACCAAGACGGGTTACACGACCGACGCCGACGCGCTTGCCGAGCTGTACGCCAAGACGAATCATCCGTTCCTCGAGGCTTTGGTTCGGCACCGGGATGCCGCACGGCTGCGGGTGACGGTGGAAGGGCTGTTGAAGTCGGTCGCTTCGGACGGGCGGATCCACACCACATTCAACCAGATGATCGCGGCCACCGGACGCCTGTCGTCGACCGATCCCAACCTGCAGAACATCCCCATCCGGACCGACGAGGGGCGGCGGATTCGCGAGGCGTTCATCGTCGGGCCTGGCTACGAGGCCTTGATGTCGGCCGACTACAGCCAGATCGAGATGAGGATCATGGCGCACCTGTCCGATGACGAGGGGCTGATTTCCGCCTTCGAGTCGGGCATGGATTTCCACGCGGCGACCGCCGCGCGGGTGTTCGGGGTCGACGCCAGCGAGGTCACCGGTGCGCAGCGCGCGAAGATCAAAGCGATGAACTACGGGCTCGCGTACGGGCTGTCGGCGTTCGGCCTTTCCCGTCAGCTCGGGATCGCCACCGGCGAGGCCAATGAACTGATGGATGAGTACTTCGAGCGATTCGGGGGAGTGCGCGACTACCTGCGTGAGGTCGTCGACCGAGCGCGGATGGCCGGCTACACCGAGACGATGCTCGGCCGGCGGCGGTACCTGCCCGACTTGACCAGCGATAACCGCCAGCGGCGTGAGATGGCCGAGCGCATGGCCCTCAACGCACCGATCCAGGGGTCGGCGGCGGACATCATCAAGGTCGCAATGATCAACGTCGAGCGGGCGCTGCGATCCGAGGGGCTCCGCTCACGAGTGCTGCTGCAGGTTCACGACGAGCTGGTCGTCGAGATCGCACCGAGCGAGCGTGAATCCGCCATCGAGCTCGTCCGCCGCGAGATGGGCGCGGCGTACCCGCTGCGAGTCCCGTTGGATGTGTCCATCGGAATCGGTCGTAGCTGGCAGGACGCCGGTCACTAGTCTCGTCCGGGCCGGTTCTTAGTCGTCATTTGTCGGAATCCTAAAGTGATCTCTGGTTGGGGGTAGCGAAAAGGGGGGATGCCGTGGCACGGTCGTACACAGGGGGAAGTCCGGCAAGCCGGTTAGGGAGCTGGTCGAATGCGGTTGGTGCTCCGTGCGCTGGGGGGCGGCGTCGTTGCTGCGTGCGCGTTGTCCCTTTCTGGCGCTGCGGCTATCCCGACTGCTGAGCGCGTCGTCCAGTTCGTCCCTACCGTCGCTTCCGTCACTCGGGTTGCGCCCGACGGTTCGGTTCGCGGCGTCACTGCCGAACTCGGCGATCCGGCCGGCACGAGTGCGGAGGACTCCGTCGTCACTGCCCAGCTGCTCACCGACGACGTGGTGACCGGCGATGAAGAGCAGACCAGCCTGGGGGTTTCCCCCCGCGACCTCAACATTCCCGAACTTGTGCTGAGGGCGTACCAACGGGCCGCGAACGAGGCTCCCGGCAAGTGCGGCCTGCGCTGGGAAGTGCTGGCGGGCATCGGCAAGATCGAGTCGAACCACGCCAGCGGCGGTCGGCTGACCAGTAACGGCGACACTGTGACGCCGATCGTCGGGCCCGTGCTCAATGGCAACGGGCCGGTGGCGGCCATCAGCGACTCGGACAACGGCAGGTGGGACGGCGACGCGGTGTGGGACCGCGCCGTCGGCCCGATGCAGTTCATCCCTGGCACGTGGAAGCGTTTCGGCACTGACGGCAACAACGACGGCACCGCGAACCCGCACAACATGTGGGACTCCGCCGCGTCGGCCGCCGCGTACCTGTGTGCCGGAGGAGCCGACCTGTCGACCGACGCGGGGCTGCGCAGCGCATTGCTCCGGTACAACCGGTCGACCGCCTACGTCAACAACGTCATCCGCTGGATCAACGCGTACGCGGGCGGCGAGGTCGTGGCCGTCGGTTCCACGGGCGGGGGCAGTCCAACCGGCTCTCGCGATGGCTCCGGTAGCTTCACCACGTCGCGGGACCCGCAACCCATCGCTACGCCGACTAAGCCTCCTACGAACGGCAGCGGTTCGAATTCGTCCGGTGGGTCCACCGGGGGCTCGTCCACGCAGAAGCCGGTGGCTACGCCGTCGATATCGCCCAGGCCGCCGACGACTGAGCCGCCGCCGACGACTGAGCCGCCGCCGACGACTGCGCCGCCGCCGACGACTGAGCCGCCGCCGACTGAGCCGCCGCCGACGACTGAGCCGCCGCCGACGACTGAGCCGCCGCCGACGACTGA
>DATHUM010000217.1:0-9431 GCA_035462225.1 Jiangellaceae bacterium
CTCGTCGCGGACGAGAGGGTGGGTCCGCCGGTCGTCACGGTTGGCGTAGCGGAAGGCGAACCGATCCTTGTCCGAGATCCACTCCTCGTTGACCGCGGGATCGTCGCCGGCCAGCCGCCGCATCACGGTGTCGCGACGGTGGTCTACCCGAATGGCCGCACCACCGGAGTCGTGTTCGGCGATCGACGGCACCGACACCAGGTCGAACGGGCGCGCGCGGAACCGGTAGGCCGCACTCGTCAGGGCGCCCACCGGGCAGATCTGGATCGTGTTACCGGAGAAGTAGCTCTCGAACGGCTCGGACTCGTAGATCCCGACCTGTTGCAGCGCACCACGCTCGAGCATCTCGATGAACGGGTCGCCGGCGATCTCGGTCGAGAACCGCGTGCACCGGGCGCACAGGACGCACCGCTCACGGTCCAGCAGCACCTGGCTGGAGATAGAGATCGGCTTGGGGTAGGTGCGCTTCTTCCCTTCGTACCGCGACTCGCCTCGGCCGTTGGACATCGCCTGGTTCTGCAGCGGGCACTCGCCGCCCTTGTCGCATACCGGGCAGTCCAGCGGGTGGTTGATCAGCAGGAACTCCATGATCCCCTGCTGCGCCTTGTCGGCGATCGGTGAGGTGAGCTGGGTCTTGACCACCATGCCTGGCAGCACCGTCGTCGTGCACGAGGCCTGCGGCTTGGGCATGCCGCGGCCGCGGCCGTCGTCCACGATCTCGACCAGGCACTGGCGGCACGCACCCACGGGGTCCAGCAGCGGGTGGTCACAAAAGCGTGGGATCTGGATGCCGAGCAGTTCGGCGGCCCGGATGACCAGCGTCCCTTCGGGCACGCTGACCTCGAAGCCGTCGATCGTTACGGTGACCAGCTGCTCGGCCGGCTCGACGGCACCGGTCGTCGGCTCGGTGACTGTCATAGTGACGCGGCTCCCGCGGTCTCAGCGAAAAGGGTGGCGGCGGCCGGGTCGAACGGGCACCCCCCGTTTTCGAAGTGGGCCAGGTACTCGTCACGGAAGTACTGCAGCGACGAAGTGATCGGCGCGACCCCGCCGTCGGCCAGCGCGCAGAACGAGCGGCCGGCGATGTTGTCGGAGAGGTCCAGCAACTTCTCGAGGTCGGCCCCGGTGCCGGCACCGGCCTCCAGGCGTTGCAGGATCTGCACGAGCCACCAGAAGCCCTCTCGGCACGGCGTGCACTTGCCGCACGACTCGTGCTTGTAGAACTCGACCCACCGCAGCACCGCACGCACTACACAGGTGGTGTCGTCGAAGATCTGCAATGCCTTGGTGCCCAGCATGCTGCCGGCTTCGGCGACACCCTCGTAATCGAGCGGGACGTCGAGGTGCTCGGCCGTCAGCAGCGGCGTCGACGAGCCACCCGGCGTCCAGAACTTCAGCTCGTGGCCCTCCCGGACGCCCCCGGCCATCTCGAGTAGCTCACGCAGCGTGATACCCAGCGGAGCCTCGTACTGCCCTGGACTTGTGACGTGCCCGGACAGCGAGTAGAGGGTGAAGCCGGGCGATTTGTCAGATCCCATGGACCGGAACCAGTCGACTCCGTTGGCCACGATCGCCGGGACCGACGCGATCGTCTCTACGTTGTTGATGACCGTGGGAGACGCGTACAGGCCCGCCACCGCAGGGAACGGCGGCCGGAGCCGAGGTTGGCCACGCCGGCCTTCCAGGGAGTCCAGCAGCGCCGTCTCCTCGCCGCAGATATAGGCACCTGCGCCAGCGTGGACGACCACGTCGAGGTCGTAACCCGAGCCGAGGATGTCGTTGCCCAGGTAGCCGGCCTCGTAGGCTTCGGCCACCGCGTTCTGCAACCGGCGAATGACGTGCAGCACCTCGCCGCGTACGTAGATGAACGCGGTGTGCGCGCCGATGGCGTAGGAGGAGATGATCGTCCCTTCCACCAACGTGTGCGGGGAGGCCAGCATGAGCGGGATGTCCTTGCAGGTTCCCGGTTCGGACTCGTCGGCGTTGACGACGAGGTACGTCGGCTTCGGACTGTCCTTGGGGACGAAGCTCCACTTCATGCCGGTCGGGAAACCCGCTCCGCCTCGCCCGCGCAGGCCGGCGTCCTTGACCATGGTCACCAGATCGTCCGGTGTGCGTTGCATCGCGATGCGCAGCCCCCGGTAACCACCGGTGCGCTCGTAGCCGGCGCGGGTGAAGCAGTCTTCCTCGTGCCAGTGCTCGGACAGGACTGGCGTCAGCGTGGTCACTGATCATCCTCCTGCTTGTCGGATCGCCTGGCGCCCAACGCGGGCCGGCCACCTTCGGGTGCGCTCCACCCCTTGTCGTGGGCGAGTACCAGCCCGGCCACGCTGGCCGCACCCGCCGCCGGTCCCTCCGCGGCGTGCGCATCGGGGAACCCCGCCAGGATCCGGGCCGCCTGCTTCCAGGTGCAGATGCCAGGGCCCCGGGTCGATCGCACCCGTTCGCCGGATCGGAGCTTACCGACGAGCTCGCGCGCGGACTCCGGGGTCTGGTTGTCCATGAACTCCCAGTTGACGACCATGACGGGAGCGAAATCGCAGGCCGCATTGCACTCCACGCGTTCCAGCGAGATCTTGCCGTCCTCCGTGGTCTCGTCGTGCCCGACCCCGAGTTCCCCGGTCAGCTCCAACCAGATCCGGTCGCCGCCCATGATCGCGCACAGGGTGTTCGTGCACACCCCGACGTTGTACTCGCCCATCGGGCGGCGTTTGTACATGGTGTAGAACGTGGCGACCGCGGACACTTCCGCTTCGGCAAGGCCGAGCTCCTCGGCGCACATCTCGATGCCGGCAGGCGTAACGTAGCCCTCGTACGCCTGGACGAGGTGCAGCATCGGCAGCAGCGCGGAGCGCGGTTCCGGGTAGCGGGCGATGATCTCGCGCATCTCGGCCCTGGCGGTTTCGTCCAGGGCCGTCCGGCGTCCCGCGGCCGGCTCCCTGCTCTCGCCGCGGGCGATCCCGCCCCGATCGGCCAGCCACTGGCTACGCTCGCTGGCCTCGCCGCTCGAGCCACTTGCCGCGCTCGGCTCCTCACTTGCTCCGCGGGCGACCTCGCTGCGCTCGGCCGACCACTCCGCGCGCTCGCTCGCCTCGCCGCTCACCGGTCCACACCTCCCATCACCGGGTCGAGACTCGCCACTGCGACGATCACATCGGCCACCATTCCTCCCTCGCACATGGCAGCCATGGCCTGCAGGTTGTTGAACGAGGGCTCGCGCAGGTGCACCCGCCACGGGCGGGTACCGCCCTCGGACACGACGTGCGCACCCAGTTCGCCACGCGGGCTCTCCACGGCCTCGTAGACCTGGCCGGCCGGCACCCGGAACCCCTCGGTCACGAGCTTGAAGTGGTGGATGAGCCCCTCCATGGATTCGCCCATGATGTGCCGGATGTGGTCGAGCGAGTTGCCGAGGCCGTCGCCGCCGAGCGCCAGCTGAGCCGGCCAGGCGATCTTCTTGTCGGCGATCATCACCGGGCCCGGCTCCAGCCGGTCCAGGCACTGTTCGACGATCTTCAGCGACTCGTACATCTCGTGCATCCGGATCAGGTACCGGCCGTACGAGTCGCAGGTGTCGACGGTCGGGACGTCGAACTCGTACGTCTCGTACCCGCAGTACGGCTGTGCCTTGCGCAGGTCGAACGGCAACCCGGTCGAACGCAGCACCGGACCGGTGATGCCGAGAGCCGTGCAGCCGGTCAGGTCCAGATGGCCGACGCCGACGGTCCGTCCCTTGAAGATCGGGTTCTCGTTCAGAAGCTGTTCGTACGTCGGCAGGTACTCACGCATCCAGCGGATGTACTCGCGGACGCTCTCGACCGCTCCGGGCGGCAGGTCCTGGGCGACACCGCCGGGCCGGATGTACGCGTGGTTCATCCGCAGCCCGGTGATCAGCTCGAACAGGTCCAGGGTGCGCTCCCGCTCGCGGATGCCCTGGGTCATGATGGTCAGGGCGCCGATCTCCATGCCGCCGGTGCCGATCGCGACCAGATGCGAAGAGATCCGGTTGAGCTCCATCATCATCACCCGGATGACCGTGGCCCGTTCCGGGATCTCCTCGGTGATCCCGAGCAGCCGCTCCACGCCGAGCACGTAGGCGGCCTCGTTGAAGAACGGCGACAGGTAGTCCGCACGGGTCAGGAATGTCACGCCCTGTGTCCAGTTGCGGTACTCGCAGTTCTTCTCGATTCCGGTGTGCAGGTACCCGACGCCGCAGCGGGCACTGACGATCGTCTCGCCGTCCAGCTCGAGGATCAGCCGCAATACGCCGTGGGTGGACGGGTGCTGGGGACCCATGTTGACGACGATCCGCTCCTGGCCGGCGATCGCCGCGTCGACCACCTCGCCCCAGTCATCACCGCTCACGGTGTAGACGGGACCTTCGGTGGTCTCGCGGACTCCGGCCTCGGCCGGGTCGTCACCGCCCGGAGCGGCAAAGGTCACATCGTCGAGGTTGCTCATCAGTTGTACGCCCTCCGCTCGTCGGCCGGCGGGATGGTCGCGCCCTTGTACTCGACCGGGATGCCGCCGAGCGGGTAGTCCTTGCGCTGCGGATGCCCCACCCAGTCGTCCGGCATCTCGATCCGGGCGAGCGCCGGGTGCCCGTCGAAGATGATCCCGAAGAAGTCGTACGTCTCGCGCTCGTGCCAGTTGTTGCCCGGATACAGCTCGACGATCGACGGGATGTGCGGATCTTCGTCCGGGCACGTCACCTCGACCCGCAGCCGGCGGTTGTGGGTGATCGACAGGAACGGGTAGACGGCGTGCAGCTCGCCGCCGGAGTCCTCCGGATAGTGGACACCGCTGACACCCATACACATCTCGTACCGAAGCGCCGGGTCGTCGCGCAGCGCCCGCGCCACCTCGACAAGGTGCTCTCGCCGTACGAACAGGGTCAGCTCGCCGCGGTCGACGAGCACCCGCTCCACGGCGGCGCCATAGTCGGCAACCGCGGCCTCCAAGGCATCGCCCACTGAGTCGTACTCGTCGCCCCACGGCCGTGGCGTCGAACCATGCCGGACAGGGTTCGTGTCGCGCGCCACGAGGCGGCCATATCCGGACGTGTCGCCGGTGCCCGTGACGCCGAACATGCCGCGGCGTGACGGATGCGGAGGCGGCGGGCCGGGCTCCTGCTCGGGTGCCTCGGCCGGCAGGTCGCCTGGTCCGGCGACAACCGCCTCGGCGCTGGCCGTCTGCTCAGCGCCGACCCGATCGCCGTCGCCGTCGGCCGGCCGCTCCGGCAAGTCCTCGGTGTCCGGCGCGGTGGCCGACTCCTCCGTACCCGCGGCAGCCGCCGTGGCCTCGTCCTTCTCCGGCGAGCGGTCGCCGGCGGCGTTCATGTCGCTCACCGCAGCAGACCCTTCATCTCATGTGTCGGCGCGGCCGTCAGAGCGGTCTGCTCGGCTTGCTCATCGGAGCGTTCGCGGTGCACGCCCAGGGGTTCGTTCGCCACCTTCTCGTGCAGCTTGAGAATCGCGTCCATCAGCATCTCCGGCCGCGGCGGACAGCCGGGCAGGTAGATGTCGACTGGAACGATGTGGTCGACGCCCTGGACGATCGCGTAGTTGTTGAACATCCCGCCCGTGCTCGCGCACACGCCCATCGACAGCACCCACCTCGGGTTGGCCATCTGGTCGTAGATCTGCCGCAGGACCGGCGCCATCTTCTGGCTGACCCGCCCGGCGACGATCATCAGGTCGGCCTGCCGAGGCGACGCTCGCGCGACCTCCATGCCAAACCGCGCCATGTCGTGGCGGGGGCCGCCGGTGGCCATGAGTTCGATAGCGCAGCAGGCCAGCCCGAACGTCGCAGGCCACATCGAGCTCTTACGCGCCCAGCCGGCGAACTTCTCCACCGACGTCAGCAGGACACCGGAGGGCAGCTTCTCCTCGATACCCATTGGTCGTGCTCCCTCCTCTTAGGTCCAGTCCAACCCGCCACGGCGCCACTCGTAGACGTAGGGCACAGTGATCAGGAACAGGAATGTCACCATCGCGACGAAGCCGAACAGGCCGAGGTGATCGAACCGCACCGCCCACGGATACAGGAACACGATCTCGATGTCGAAGATGATGAACGTCATCGCGGTCAGGTAGTACTTCACCGGGAAGCGGCCGCCACCGACCGGCTGCGGTGTCGGCTCGATCCCGCACTCGTAGGAGTCGACCTTCGCGCGGTTGAACGTCCGCCTACCCACCAGATGCGACGTCACCACGGTACCCACCGCGAAGATCGCGGCCAGGGCGATCAGCCCGATGATCGGCACGTACGGGTTCATTCGACCCCCTTTATGAACGGCGTCCCCATGCTAGTGACGCGGGTCATGTTGGTCTTCTGGAACACACCAGTCTCCTCATGCCCTCACGCGGCCGGTGCCAGCCGGGTCAAGGTGTTGATCAGACGGTCGTAGACGTCGCCGTCACGGCGATCGGTCAGGTTGGCCAGCAGCTTGAGCACCAGGCGCATCAGCGACGGATGCGGCAACCCGTGTCGGGTGCACAGCTTCATGATGCGCGGGTCGCCGATCAACTTAACGAAGATGCGTCCGAGCGTGTAATACCCGCCGTGCTCCTGCTTGAGTGCGGCCGGATAGCCCTGGAGGACTCGTTCGCGCTGGTCCGCGGTCGAGCGCGCCGACGCATCCGCGATCACGGTCGCGGCCAGGCTCGCCGCCTCCATCGCGTAGTCGATGCCCTCGCCGTTGAACGGGTTGACCATCCCACCGGAGTCGCCGACAAGCAGCAGCCCGCGCGAGTAGTGGGGCTGGCGGTTGAAGGCCATCGGGAGGGCAGCGCTGCGGATGGGGCCCACCTGGTTCTCCTCGGTGAAGCCCCAGTGCTCGGGGGTCTGCGCGACCCATCGCTTGAGCAGTTGCCGGTAGTCGACCTGCCCGAACGCCCTGGACGTGTTCAGGATGCCCAGACCCACATTGCTCGTGCCGTTTCCCGTCCCGAAGATCCAGCCGTAGCCCGGCAGCAGCTCTTCCCGGCCGTGCTCGTTGCGAACCGGCAGCTCGAGCCAAGACTCCATCCAGTCGTCGTCGTGCCGCGGCGTGGTGAAGTACGTCCGGACCGCCACGCCCATCGGCCGATCGTCCCGCTTGTGGATACCCATTGCGGTCGCCAGCCGGGACGACACGCCATCCGCGGCGACGACCAGCGGTGCCCGGTAGGTGACCTGCGCACCCGCCGCCCGGCCGTTGCCGTCCACCGGCTTGGCCGTGACCCCGACGATGCGACCGCTTCGTTCGTCGATCACGGGCCCGGTCACGTTCGTGCTCTCGCGGAGCCGCGCACCGGACTTCTCCGCGTGCCGGGCGAGCAGTTCGTCGAAGTCCATCCGGGTGCGCACGAGCCCGTAGTTCGGGTAGCTCGCCAGCTCGGGCCACGGCATCTCGACCCGCATCCCGCCGCCGATGACGCGCAGCCCGTGGTTGCGGATCCATCCCGGAGCGGAGGTGTCGATGCCCATCCGGACGAGTTGCCGGACCGCCCGCGGGGTCAGGCCGTCACCGCAGACCTTGTCACGCGGAAAGGCCGCCTTCTCCAGCATCAGGACGTCGAGCCCGGCGCGAGCCAGGTAGTACGCCGTCGTAGAGCCTGCGGGTCCAGCGCCTACGACGATGACATCGGCGTCGTTGGCCGTTGGGCTCATATGGTCCTCAGTGGTCGGCGGGTTCGTGAATGCGTTCACGAGCACATTTCCACGCCAGTCTAGGGCCAGCTGGCTGCCGTTCTCACGCGGGGGGACTACCTATCCGACCTGCGGATTTACGTTTGATCAGCGTTGCCAAATTCGAACCGCCACGTGATCGAAGAACCGTTTTGTCCCGGGTAGCCGGGACGGATCTCCCGTTGATCACCGCGCGACGCGGGCGAGGTAGCTGGTTTCCAGCTGTTTGAGCACCGCCCCGGGCTCAGTGCGGATCCGGAAGGGCGATAACGGGATCACCAGCCAGCCCAGCTGGGCATATCGCGCCATGCGCTGCTCCGTGCGCTCAGGCCCGTCGCCGAGCTTGTGCCATTGCGTCGAGTTGACCTCGACCACGAGTCGGGCCTCCGGCCAGCAACAGTCAGGAATGATCCGGTCCTGGCCCCGCCCTGGCCGGTAGCCCGGCAACGGCTTGTTCCACCGCGGTTCGGGCAAGACGCGGCTGTTCGCCACCAGATCGCGGAGCTCACACTCCGGCGCCGAGCGGCAGCCGGCGAGCACATCGGCCATGGCGCGCCTGGCTGTTGCGAGGCCGGCCCGATGGGCTGCCTCGAATTCGTGTGCCAGATCAGTGATCGTGGCGCGGCGTCGCTGGACGACCTCGCATAACAGCGCGCGGGTGTTGCGCAACTGGGTTTCCTCCACTTGGCGTGGCAGGCCGTTCGGATGCTCCGCGAGCCTTGCCAGCCGGTCGAGCCGGACCGAATCCATGGCCGCCCGCGCATGCGGCGCCAGCCGCAGCGTCCAGCGCCTCGCGTCGTCCGTCAGCGGATCTGTCTCGTAGTCCGGCGGTCCGAACCCCACCTCGGCCCGTGCAGTTGCGAGTCGTCAACCCAGATCACGAGCCTGGTGTCGGGCAGCCGCGTCGTGCGATGCACTCGGACGAACTCGACGTCCGTCCGGCGGTTGCGTTCGCTTATGAGCACGTCGATCACGCCGTCCGGATCGGGACCGTACTGCAGCTCACACAGCTTGCCGGCCATGGCGCCGGTGATCAACGACCCACGGCCGGCGTAAAGAGCGGCCGGCCGCAGCCGATGGATTTCTGCGAGAGGTCCAGTGAAGGTCGCATACACGCCGGACAGGACCACTTGCCACCGGCCACGAATGGCGCGCCCAACCGCGCCGTTGGACATGCCGGCAGCCAGCGCTTGGTACCTGGTTATCAGGCCGTCTTGGGCATACGCGATGCTGGCAACTCGCTGCATTGATCAAGACTGGCAAGGCGGCGAGACACGCCGCCAGAGTTATCCACAAGCGCACCCGAGGGCTTGATCGAAGAACCGTTCGTCCCGGGTAGCCGGGACGGATCTCCCGTTGATCACGGTGCCACTGCGTGGTGGATCGCGACGATGCCCCCGCTCAGGTTGCGCCATTTCACCCAGGTCCAGCCCACGCTCGCGATCTCGGCTGCCAGGGCGCTCTGATCCGGCCAGGCGGGGATCGACTCGCCGAGGTATACGTACGCCTCCGGGTTGCTGGCGACCCGGCCGGCGATCGCCGGGATGGCTCGCATCAGATATTCGAGGTACACGCGCCGGAACGGGCCCCACGTCGGGTGGCTGAACTCGCACAGCACCAGCCGGCCGCCTGGCCTGGTCACCCGGAGCATCTCGCGCAACGCGGCCTCTGGATCGTTCACGTTACGCAAGCCGAACGAGATGGTCACCGCGTCGAACGATCGGTCGGCGAACGGCAGGCGAACTGCGTCGCCTGCGACG
>DATHUM010000218.1:0-7943 GCA_035462225.1 Jiangellaceae bacterium
CGCCGGGAGGTCGGGCGGTTGTCCACGGCCGGCAAGCAGATCGTCAGCATGGCTCGCGCACTCTCCCACGACGTCAAGCTGATCATCATGGACGAGCCGTCGGCCGTGCTCGACCAGGAAGAGGTCGCCAGGTTGTTCACGGTCATCAAAGACCTCACCGCCGGCGGTGTCGCGGTGGTCTACATCTCGCACCGGCTGGAGGAGATCCGCCAGGTCGGCGACCGGGTGACCGTCCTGAAGGACGGCCGCACGGTTGCGACCGGGCTCTCCGCCCGTGAGACTCCGACGAGCGACTTGATCCGCCGGATGACCGGCCGGGACATCGAGTACGTCTTTCCCGCGCGGTCGAAGGTGCCGCAGGATGCTCCGGTCGTGCTCGACGTCGCCGACCTCGCCGCGCCCGGCGCATTCTCCGGCGTCAGTCTTCAGGTCCGGGCTGGAGAGATCGTCGGCCTGGCCGGGCTCGTCGGTGCGGGTCGCTCCGAAGTGCTCGAGACCATCTACGGAGCACGCAAGGCCAGCGCGGGTTCGGTCACCGTCGACGGCCGCCGGTTGCGGCCGGGCTCGGTTCGGGCGGCTGTCGCGGCCGGCGTCGGGCTGTCGCCCGAGGAGCGCAAGAGCCAGGGCCTGCTGCTCGACGAGGCGGTCTACCGCAATGTCAGCCTGGCCACGATGACCCGCTTCGCCCGCGGTGGCTTCATGAACCACGCGAACGAGCGCCGGGCCGCCGAGAAACACACCAAGGCGCTCGATGTACGGCCGGCCGACATCTCGCGCGCGGCGAGAACCCTGTCCGGTGGGAACCAGCAGAAGGTCGTACTGGCCAGGTGGCTGCTGCGGGAGTGCCGAGTCCTGCTGCTCGACGAACCGACCCGCGGCGTCGACGTGGGGGCACGCAGCGAGTTGTACGCGCTGATCGGGCGGCTCGCCGATGAAGGCGTAGCGGTCGTGCTGGTCAGCAGCGAGGTTCCGGAAGTGCTGGGTCTGGCCCACCGGGTGCTCGTGCTCCGAGAGGGACGCGTAGTCCATACCGGTCCGGCCGAGGAGATAGACGAGCACCAGGTTCTCGACCTGGTGATGGAAGGGAGCGCAGCGTGAGCGAGCGTACGACACCCCCACCCGCACCAGCTGCGGACGAACATCAGCGGGTCGAAGCGGCGGCAGCCGAAGCCGGCGTCGCGGCGCCCAAGTCGACGGTGGGCCGGTTCATGGCCAGTTCGGCCGGGCGGAACTCCGGGCTCGTCATCGCGCTGCTGGTGCTGTGCGTGGTCGGGCTGTTGACCGCGGGCGACAGGTTCGCCAACGTCAACAACATCCTCACCATCCTGCGGCTGGCCGCGGTCATCGGTGTCGTGAGCATCGGCATGACCTTCGTGATCATCGGCGGCGGCATCGACCCGTCGGTCGGTGCCATCGTCGCTCTCGCGTCGGTGTGGGCGACAACCCTGGCCACCCAACAGCTGGCGGAGGACTACCACTGGATCTTCATGGTGCTCACCGCGCTCGTCGTGGGAACGGCCTGCGGGCTCATCAACGGATCGCTCATCGCCTACGGGCGAATGGCCCCGTTCATCATGACCCTGGCCATGCTCGCCGGTGCTCGCGGTCTGGCGGAGATCATCTCTGAGCGCCGGACGCAGATCATCGGAGTCCGCGACTTCGTCAACTTCATCAACGGCAGCCTCCTCGGGATCCCGGTGCTGGTCTGGATCTTCGCGGTGGTGGCCGCCATCGGGTGGGTGCTGCTGAACCGAACGACCTTCGGCCGGCGCACCATCGCGGTGGGTGGCAACATAAATGCCGCCCGGCTCGCGGGCATCGCGGTCAAGCGACACACCGTCCTGCTCTACACGCTGCTGGGGCTGCTGTGCGGCGTCGCCGCGGTGATGTTGATGGCTCGCACGACGACGGGCAGCTCGACACATGGGATGCTCTACGAGCTCGACGCGATCGCCGCGGTGGTCATCGGAGGGACGCTGCTCACCGGTGGCCGGGGCACGATCGTCGGCACCATCTTCGGCGTCCTGATCTTCACGACGCTGACCAACGTGTTCACCCTGAACAACCTCGACACCTCCACGCAGAATGTCGCCAAGGGCGTGATCATCGTCGCGGCCGTGCTGCTACAGCAGCGGGTGGCCGCCAGGAGCGACTCGAGTTGACCCCCTCCCTACCTTTCTGCCCGGGCACTCGACCCGGGATCCATCACCCAAAGAAGGAGAAGTCATGTCCCTACATTCGAATCGGCCATTCCGCCGGCTCGTGACCTCGGCGGCGGCCATCGTCGCCGCTGGTGTTCTCGTTGTCGGCTGTACCAGCAACGACCCCGAAGAGACGTCCGACGCCGATGACGCCGGCGAAGAGGAAAGCACCGACAACGGTGATGCGGCCGCCAGCGGCAATGACGAACCAGGAGAGACGGTCACGATCGGATTCTCCGGACCGCTCGCAGACCACGGCTGGCTCGCGGCGGTCAACAGCTCGGCGATCGAGGAAGCCGAGAGTTACGAGGACATCGACCTGCGAACCGCCGAGGCCACCAACGACGCGAGCCTGCAGATCAGCCAGATCGAGACGTTCATCAACGAGGGCGTCGACGCCATCGTGCTGCTGCCCACCGACGGCGCCCAGCTCACCGAGATCGCCACGCGGGCCATGGAGGAGGGAATCATCGTCGTCAACGTCGACCGCGAGTTCTCCAGCCCGTTCGCCGCGCGGACCACGATCCTCGGCGACAACTACGGCATGGGCGTTTCGGCGGGAACCTACGCCTGCCAGCTCATCGAGGAGAACAACATCGCTGACCCGGTCATCGCCGAGATCGCCGGCATCGACTCGCTGCCGCTGACCCAGGATCGGTCGCAGGGCTTCGAGGACGCGCTCTCCGCGTGTGGCCAGACGGTCGACAACCGGGTCGCGGCCGAGTTCACGGTGGAATCGGGTGAGGAGCAGGCGTCGAACCTGCTGCAGGCCGCACCGCAGATCGACATCATCTGGAACCACGACGACGACCAGGGTGTCGGTGTCAAGCAGGCCTTCGAGAACGCGGGCCGGGACGAGTTCTTCTTCCTCGGCGGCGCCGGGTCCTGCAACGCGATGGAGTGGATCCAGGACGGTGAGATGGAGGCCACGGTCCTCTACCCGCCGACCCAGGCAGCAGATGGCATTCGGTTGGCGCGCCTGCTGGCGCAGAACAAGGGCATGTCCGATCTGGTTCAGGTGTCGGTGCCACGGCGGATCGTTCTCGACGCTCCCGTCGTGACCGCGGACAACGTCGAGCAGTACCTGGATCTCTGCTTCGAGTCCTGACCTCCGAATGTTGGTCGCGGGAGGTGGCTCTCCGGGGAGGACGATTCGCCCACCTCCCGTGACCAACGGGTTCTCGGACCATCCGACCTTCTGCAAGGACTCTTCATGACTGATGAACGCAATTCCGCGGCCCGTGAGCTCGGTATCGGACTGATCGGTTACGCCTTTATGGGCAAGGCGCACTCGCATGCCTGGCGGACCGCTCCAAGCTTCTTCGAACTGCCTCTCGCCCCACGGCGGAGGGCACTGGCCGGACGTAATAGTGAGGCAGCTCGAGCGGTGGCGGAGAAGTTCGGATGGGAGCACGTCGAAACCGACTGGCGCGCCCTCGTCGCCCGAGACGACGTCGACGTCGTCGATGTGTGCACGCCGGGCGACACGCACGCCGAGATCGCCGTCGCTGCACTCGAGGCGGGCAAGCACGTCCTGTGTGAAAAGCCGCTGGCGAACTCGGTGGCCGAAGCCGAAGCGATGGCCGAGGCCGCGAAGGCGGCGCGGGCTCGCGGCGTGCGTTCGATGGTCGGTTTCACCTACCGCCGGGTTCCCGCCATCAAGCTGGCCCGGAGCCTGGTGGCGGACGGCAAACTCGGCGAGGTGAGGCACGTCCGGGCGCAGTACCTGCAGGACTGGCTGATCGATCCGCAGGCTCCACTGTCGTGGCGGCTGGACAAGACCCGTGCCGGCTCTGGCGCCCTGGGCGATATCGGTGCGCACATCATCGATCTGACCCAGTACATCACCGGAGAGCGGATCGTCGGCGTGAGCGCGATCATGGAAACATTCGTCAAGGAGCGGCCGGTCGCTGCGTCGTTCGACGGGCTCGCCGGTACGGCAGGCGAGGGCACCGGCCCGGTGACGGTCGACGATGCCGCGATATTTCTCGGCCGGTTCAGCGGTGGTGCGCTGGCCACGTTCGAGGCCACCCGGTTCGCCACCGGCCGCAAGAACGCGATCCGGATCGAGATCAACGGCACGGACGGGAGCCTGGCATTCGACTTCGAAGACATGAACGTGTTGCACCTGCTGCAGAACTCGGACGGAGCGGAGGCCGCCGGGTTCAGGCGCATTCTGGTCACCGAGCCGGAGCACCCGTACATCGCGGCGTGGTGGCCGCCGGGGCATGTGCTCGGTTACGAGCACGGTTTCACCCACCAGGCCGTCGATCTCGTGACCGCGATCGCCGAAGGCCGTGATCCGGAGCCGTCGTTCGCCGACGGGCTCAACGTGCAGCGCGTGCTTGCTGCCGTGGAGGAGAGCGCGGCCAAGGACAGCGTCTGGTCGGCAGTGCAGCAATGATCCGGCAGCCCCGACCGAACTAGATCGCAAGGAGTGTGGGATGACTCGACCTATTACGTTGTTCACCGGGCAGTGGGCTGACCTGCCGTTCGAGGAGATGTGCCGGCTTGCCTCGGAGTGGGGATATGCCGGTTTGGAGATCGCCTGCTGGGGTGATCACCTCGATGTGTGGCGCGCGGCCGAGGACGACGCCTACGTCCGGGCAAAGCTGGACACGTTGGAGAAGTACAACCTGAAGGTCTGGACGATCTCGAACCATCTCAAGGGCCAGGCGGTGTGCGACGACCCCATCGACGAGCGGCACCGCGGGATCCTCCCGGACCGGATCTGGGGCGACGGCGACCCCGAAGGGGTGCGGCAGCGGGCCGCGGAGGAGATGAAGACCACCGCACGCGCGGCTCGCCGGTTGGGGGTCGACGTGGTGGTGGGGTTCACCGGGTCGTCGATTTGGAAGTACGTGGCGATGTTTCCGCCGGCCTCTGAGCAGATGATCGCCGCCGGTTACCGCGATTTCGCGGACCGGTGGAATCCGATCCTGGATGTGTTCGCCAGCGAAGGCGTGCGGTTCGCGCACGAGGTCCACCCGTCCGAGATCGCCTACGACTACTGGACCACGGTGGCCACGCTGGAGGCGATCGGGCACCGCCCGGAGTTCGGGCTGAACTGGGACCCCAGCCACATGGTGTGGCAGGACATCGACCCGGTCGGATTCCTGTGGGATTTCCGCGATCGGATCTACCACGTGGACTGCAAGGACACCAAGAAGGCGGTCGGGAACGGCCGAAACGGCAGGCTCGGCTCCCACCTGCCGTGGGCCGACCCCCGCCGCGGCTGGGACTTCGTCTCGACCGGACACGGCGACGTGCCCTGGGAGCAGTGCTTCCGCATGCTCAACACCATCGGTTACGAAGGACCCATCTCCGTGGAATGGGAGGACGCCGGCATGGACCGGCTGCGAGGTGCCCCCGAAGCCCTCGACTTCGTCCGCAACCTCGCCTTCGACGCCCCCGAGGCGGCCTTCGATGCCGCCTTCAGCGCCGATGGCTGAGTAGGCGGAGCAAGACCAGCGGTGTGGCGGTTCCGACCGGCCCGCGAGGGCGTCACACCGCTGACGCACGCCCGCTTTCAGCTCAACTCACGAAAGATCCACGAATTCCGGCAAACTTTGCTTGACGAGCGGCGAAAGTCTGATTAGCGTCCGAAACGTGAACGCAAGAGGCGTTCACACGATCGACCCAGCAGGGGGTTCGGGCCGCCCGTCGTGGGCCCCTGCGGCGTCTCGTACCTACTCGCGAGGGAGTCAGACGTGCGCTACCTAGATCGTTCTAGGAACCAGCAGGCCCGAGCAGAACTCACCAGGCGTGGTTTCCTGCGGGCCGCCACCGGCACGACCGTCGCGCTGACAGCCGCGACGCTCGGCGGCGCCGCCCTAGCCACACCGGCGCAGGCCGAGAGTGTCGGGAGCAGGCTCATCCCACCGGGGAAGATCGGCTTGCAGCAATGGAGCATCCGCGACGTGGTCTCGTCGCTGGGCTTCCGGCCGGTCTTCGAAGAGCTTTCCCGGATGGGCTACCGGCACTTCGAGTTCTTCAACTACAACTCTCCCGCCGAACCTGGCCAGACCCTCGAGCAACTGCGCCAGCTTCTCGATGACAACGGGTTGACCGCGGTCGGCGCACACCGCGGCCTGGCCGCGTTCCGCAGCAACCTCGAGCTCGAACTGGACCAGGCCGAAATCCTCGGACTGCCGTTCATCGGCACCGCCAACGAGCCGGTCAGCCCGGCCAACAGAACCGTCGCCGGATACGAGGCGGTGGCCGAGGAGTTCAACGCCTGGGGAGCGGCGGCCAAAGCTCGTGGCATCAGGTGGTACCAGCACAACCACCAGAACGAGTTCCGGTTCGCCTCGGACGATCCCAGCGTCAGGCTCTACGACGTGATGCTCGCCGAAACCGACCCGGGTCTTGTCTACTTCGAGATGGACATCTACTGGGCGTTCGTCGGCCAGCACATCGCACCTGGTTTCGAGCCGGCCGAGTACGTCAAGGCCAACCCCCAGCGATACCCGTTGTTCCACGCCAAGGACGGTGAGCGACGCCCGGACCTGGCCAACGGGTACGACTTCACCGAGTTCGGTGCCGGCGACATCGATTTCGCCGCGTTCTACAACGAGATCGGCCCGAACAGCCGGCAGCACTTCTCCCTCTGGGAGCAGGACAACGCGCCGAACACCCCTGCCGAACTCGGTGGCTCACTGGGCGCCGCCGAACGCAGTTACGACGCGATGTACAACCTCCGCGGCTAGTTCTCGCCCACAGGAGTGGGGCCGGAGCTGTACCTCCACGCTCGCCCCGGCCCCGGATCGCAGACCACCAAAGGAGCCTGCTCAATGCAACCGACCCGATCCCGCTTAGGTGCTGCGGCCGCGGCCGCGGCGCTGTGCGCCGCCGGCCTGGCCGGCGCACCGCAGGCCGTCGCCCACGACGACCACGAAGACTTCGACTGGAACGACTTCGACAAGGTCACACTGACCACCGAAGTGGGCGAGCCGATGTCGATGGCCGTCCTGCCTGACGGCAGGGTGCTGCACACCAATCGGCAGGGCCAGATACGCCTCTACGATCCGGCCACGGCCAGCACCAGAATCATCACGAACCTGCCCGTCTACCAGTTCTCCGAGGACGGGATGCAGGGAATCGCGCTGGATCCGGACTTCGAGGAGAACCAGTGGGTGTACATCTACTACTCCCCGGTCATCGAAGGATTCCCCGAAGGTCCTGCGCCTGAGCAAGTCGAGCCCGGCGGCGACACCAGCGTCTTCGACGACTTCCTGGGCCACAACGTCCTGTCGAGGTTCAAGTTCGTCGACGACCCGACCAACCCGCGCATCGATCTCTCGTCCGAGCAGCAGATTCTGCAAGTGCCGATCGCCCGCGGGTTGTGCTGCCACAACGGCGGAGACATCGACTTCGACTCGGAGGGCAACCTCTACCTGTCGACCGGCGACGATACGAACCCGTTCCAGTCCGACGGCTACGCGCCGATCGACGAGCGGCCGTACCGCAACCCGGGATTCGACGCGCAGGGCACGTCCGCGAACACGGCGGACCTGAGAGGCAAGCTGCTGCGGATCAAGGTGAACGAGGACGGCAGCTACGACGTCCCGGACGGCAACCTGTTCAACAGCGGTGAGTGGGATCATCTGTTCCCAGCCGGGGTCTACGACCCGGAGCTGGCTCGGCCCGAGATCTACGCGATGGGCTTCCGGAACCCGTTCCGGTTCTCCATCGACCCGGTCACCGATGCGGTCTACCTGGGCGACTACGGACCTGACGCCG
>DATHUM010000219.1:0-2924 GCA_035462225.1 Jiangellaceae bacterium
GAACACCGCCCCGCCCTGCACCTGGGCCACCGCCGCCGCCGCGGCGCCCAACGCGCCCACCACCGGCGACCCGGCCAACGATGGGACCTGCCCTTCCATATCGAACACACTATCGAACCCCACCGACAACCGCCGACAACCAAGATCAGCCAGAGCCTGCGACCTGCCACCCAACTGACCACAGAAGCGTCCCACCGATGCGGTAGGAGTCCTCAGGCTGCGCTAGCCTGCCGAGTGATGACCACGACCGTCTGATGAAGGGGCGGCAAGTCCAGATGAAGAAGAAGCTGCTGTTCACCGCGCTTGTCGCGATAGCGAGCTACCTCGGCTACAAGCGCGTGCAGGCCGACAAGGTCGAGCAGGATCTGTGGGCCGAGGCGACGGACCCGGTCAAGCCGCGCGACCTGCGCTGAACGAAGAATCCACCGATGGCGCCGTCACCGACCCGGTGACGGCGCTGCGGCGCATCGCCTACCTGCTCGAACGCGCTCGAGAACCCACCTACCGGGTGCGGGCCTTTCGTACCGCTGCCGCAACAGCGGAGGCGCTGAGCTCTGGCGAGCTGCAGGCCCGCGCCGCCGCCGGCACCCTCACCGAACTGACCGGCATCGGCAAGGTGACGGCAACGGTCATCACCGAGGCGCTCAATGGCGAAACTCCCGTATACCTCCGCCGCCTCGAGGCGACCAGCGGGCGTCCCGTCGCCGAGGCCGGGGCGGAGATCAGGCACGCCCTCCGAGGCGATCTCCACACTCACTCCGAATGGTCCGACGGCGGAAGCCCGATCCTTGAGATGGCTGAGTCGGCTCGGGCGATCGGTCACGACTACATCGCGCTCACCGATCATTCCCCTCGGCTGACCGTGGCCAACGGCTTGACGGCGGATCGGCTCCGGCGCCAACTCGATGTCGTCGCCGAACTCAACGAGCGACTGGCGCCGTTCCGGATCCTCACCGGAATCGAGGTGGACATCAACGAGGACGGCACGCTCGATCAGCATTCCGACCTGCTGGGCCGGCTGGACGTCGTGGTGGCGAGCGTCCACTCCAAGCTGCGAATGCCTAAGGACGAGATGACCCGCCGGATGGTCATCGCGATCGCCAACCCGCACACCGCCGTACTCGGACATTGCACCGGCCGGCTGATCACTGGTGGCAGGGGGACGAGGCCTGAATCTCAGTTCGACGCCGAGATCGTCTTCGAGGCGTGCCGCCAGTTCGGGGTGGCCGTCGAGATCAACTCTCGTCCCGAGCGCCTCGACCCACCCAAGCGGTTGCTACGGCTTGCCGTGGAAGCAGGCTGCGAGTTCGCGATCAACACCGATGCGCACGCACCCGGGCAACTTGAGTGGCAGGTGTACGGATGTGACCGTGCGGCCGCGTGTGGTGTCCCGATCGAGCGGATCATCAACACCCAGGATGCCGGCTCGCTTCTGGACCGCTGACTCACCGAGGTCCGTCTAGATCAGGTGGTCGCAACACGTCAACCTCCGACCGATCACACCGGCGTGTCGTGACCACTTGATCTTGTCTCACACGCGCACGAGATTGCGACTTGACGTTGACGTGGCGTCAACCTCTACCGTAGTTGGCGGATCGGAAAATCCGGTCCGCTGATTCACGGAGGTTGGCGGTGAGTTGGTCGATCAACGAGGTGTCGCGGCTGGCGAAAGTCAGCTCGCGCACCCTGCGCCACTACGACGCGATCGGTCTGCTGCCGCCTGCCTTTACAGATCACAGCGGTCGGCGCTTCTACGGCGAGGACGAGCTGTTGCGGCTTCAGCAGATCCTGCTGCTCCGGAACCTCGGCCTGAGTCTGGACGCGATCGCTGAGGTGCAGGCCAGCCAGTCCAAGCAAAGTGCGGTGACGGCGCTGCGCAAGCACCGTGAGTGGCTGACCGCCGAGCGCAAGCGGCTCGGCCGCCTGATCAAGACCGTGGACGGCACGATCGATCACTTGGAGAAGGGAGGGGAAATGGCACCCGAGAGCATGTTCGAAGGTTTCGAGCACAACCCGTACGAGGCCGAGGCTCGCGAACGTTGGGGCGACACTGTCGTCGACGAGGCGTACGCCCGGCTCCGCAGCCTGTCGCCTGAGCAGGCCAAGCAGGCGCAGGAAGGCTTCTGGACGGTTGCCGCCGCCGTGCGTGAGTTGCGCGACAGCGGTGCGCCGGTCGAGGACCCGCGTGTGCAGGAGGCAATCGAAGGCCTGCACAAGTGGCTGGAGCTGTCCTGGACGCCGAATCGCGAGTCCTTCAGCGGCCTGGCCGACATGTACGTCGACGACGAGCGGTTCCGTAGGAACATCGGTCGCGGTGACGACGCGTTCGTGGAGTACCTGCGTGACGCGATGAAGGTCTACGCCGAGACACGGCTGAGCTAGTGCCTGCGAGGGCCGGCGGACGGGAGAGCTGCAGATCTCCCGAACGCTGGCTGTAACCTAGTGGGGTTGTTTAGGGGCGATAGCTCAGTTGGTAGAGCACCTGCTTTGCAAGCAGGGGGTCGCCGGTTCGAGTCCGGTTCGCTCCACTCCCACCCAGGTCTCAGGCTAGCCTCTTGACTTCAAGTCTGCTTTAAGTTGCAAGGTGGCGGCATGACCGCCATCGAACATCAACCCGTTGCTCTCATCACCGGCGCGTCCCGTGGTTTGGGATACGCGCTGACCACAACGCTCGCTCGGAGTGGTTGGCACGTCGTGGTCGACGCTCGGGACAAGGACCGCCTCGACGCGGCCTTCGCCGACGTATCCGGCCCGGGCGCAGTCACACCCATCTCCGGTGACGTGACCGATCCCGCCCATCGGCAGCAGCTTGTGGCTGAAGTCGTCGCGCTCGGTGGGCTGGACCTGCTGGTGAACAACGCGAGCAGGCTGGGACCCAGTCCACAACCGCGGCTGGCAGATTATCCACTGGACGTGCTGGCCGA
>DATHUM010000220.1:0-1946 GCA_035462225.1 Jiangellaceae bacterium
TTTAGTATCCAGAACCTCGCCGTTCGGCAACCGGTGCCGACGCAGTGATCCGGATCAGGTCAGGCTCATGGGTGTGGGGAGGAGACCGAAGATCTGCTCATCACCGTCTATGGTCGCCGTTGCTCGGGCCGCGAGAGTACCTCGGTAAACAGCAGCGTGGTGAGGATGTAGACCGGCGGGATCAGCAGCGCCGTGCCGACCCCTTCCAAGATCGAGTTGCCGATGATGAGCGCCGGAAGGCCGGGGGCCGCCGCACTCAGCAAGGCGCCGATGCCGTACACGACCAGTCCGATCGTGAAGCACCGCTTTCGTCCGAACCGGTCGGTCAGCTTGCCGCCGGGGATCATCAGCGCGGCCATGACCAGCAGGAAGATCGTGATCGCGATCTGCACGCCCTGAACCGTGGTGTCTAGGTCCTCGCTGATGTCATTGATCATCACATTCATGTTCGAGCCGGCGAAGCTGCAGATGAACTGGGCGAGGGCGAGCGGAACCAGCAACCTGCGCAGCGCACTCGACGGCCGACCCGCGCCGGTCTGCTCAGTCATGATGCTCCCCACGTCGCTCGGACCAGCGAACACCGTGCCTTGCTGCACGGACGAACGACCCAGACCAAACCGGTCGCTTACATGCTGTGCTGACCACCGCGCCCAGACATCACCCTCCGGGGACGATGCGTGCGGCCGTCCGGAGCCGAATCCTGAGAGAGTGCGAGACGTCCCGTCCGATCAGGGAGGCGCGACGCCAAGAAGGGCACGAGCATCATGGCTGACTACCCACTTATCGCCGATCACGGACTGATCGGCGACCTCCAAACCGCGGCGCTGGTCTCCACTGACGGATCCATCGACTGGTTCTGCGCCCCCCGGTTCGACTCCCCGAGCATTTTCGGTGCTTTGCTGGACCACCACAAGGGTGGCCACTTTCGGATCCGCCCGAAGGTGGATGCCTTCACCAGCAAGCAGCTCTACTTTCCCGACACCGCAATCCTCATCACCCGCTTCCTCACGGAGGCCGGCGTCGGGGAGATCGTGGACCTCATGCCGGTCGCCAGCAGCGAGGTTGCCGCCGACCACCACCGAATCGTCCGCCAGGTTCGGTGTGTGCGCGGCCACATGACCTTCGCCGTCGACATCGCTCCCCGGTTCGACTACGGACGGGACGCCCACAGGGCACACCTGTCCCAGGACGGTGTCATCTTCGAGAGCACCCGTGCTGCGGCGACGCTTCATCTCATCCGGGAGCCTGAGGACGAGCGGATGGCACAGGTCTCGGTAGACGCAAACGGAGATGTGCACGCCGAGGTCACCCTCCGGGCGGGTCAAATGCGTGGCCTGGTCCTCGAGACCGGCACGACTGGCCCGACCCGGTCGATCCCGGTCGCCGAAGCCTCGCGACTGTTCAACGAAACGGTGGACTTCTGGGCGTCCTGGCTTCGGCAGTCGACGTATACCGGGCGCTGGCGCGAGGCCGTCAACCGGTCGGCGATCACCCTCAAACTCATGACCTACGCGCCCAGCGGCGGCCTCGTGGCCGCACCGACCGCTTCGCTTCCCGAGCAGATCGGCGGCGAGCGGAACTGGGACTACCGCTTCACCTGGATCCGGGACGCCTCGTTCTCGGTGTACTCGCTCCTCGGCCTCGGCTTCAAGGGTGAGGCAGCCGCATTCGCCAGATGGCTGCGCGACCGGGTGGACGAGCAGGCAGGGGGCAACGGCAGCCCGCTGCAGATCATGTATCGCGTCGACGGCTCCAGTGACCTGAGCGAGGAGGTCCTCGAACACGGGGAGGGCTACCGTGGATCGGCGCCCGTGCACATCGGCAACGGCGCCGCGGACCAGTTGCAGCTCGACATCTACGGCGAGGCGCTCGACAGCATTTACGTCGCGGACCAACATGTCCTCCGAGCAGGTCACGAAGGATGGGTGAGGATCTCTCAGATGCTG
>DATHUM010000221.1:0-2578 GCA_035462225.1 Jiangellaceae bacterium
CGGAGCGGCCCGAGCACCACCACTAGCATCCGTGCCGCGATGCCGCGGTAGCCGCCCGCACCTCCGCGGGGGATTCGACGTCGGTCTCGACGGTTGGGTGATCGTCGTCAGCAGAAAGTCAGCGGCAGGAACAGCACTCCGCGGTCGCACACACCACTCAACGCCACCAAGCCCACTGATGAGCAGTGGATACGGCACTCCGCGCCGACCCAGGCCACGGCCGATCCGCGTTCACACCGAAGAGGTCACTGGTTCGATCCCAGTATCGCCCACCAGCACAAACGCCCCCTTCCGATCTTCGGAGGGGGCGTTTGACTACAGGTTCTGACAACAACGCGGGCGCATGGTCCCGTGCGTTAGCGCGGATTCCACGCAACTGGTTCGACGCAAGGGGTCAGGCGAGCTCGTAGCGGAGGGTGCGGTTGCCCCACCAGGGGACGGGGGTCTGCGCGGGGAGAGCGGCTTGG
The DNA here is from genome assembly GCA_035462225.1 of Jiangellaceae bacterium. Taxonomy (GTDB): domain Bacteria; phylum Actinomycetota; class Actinomycetes; order Jiangellales; family Jiangellaceae; genus JASLBX01. Next base: position 468 of record DATHUM010000221.1, read on the forward strand.
CGCAGGACGGGGGTGTAGGCGCGTCGGTCGAGGCGGACGTTGACGGTGTCGTGGGTGGTGGTGATGGTGCCGGGGGTTTCCAGGAAGCGGCGTTGCAGGGTGTCGGGGGTGACGGTGGCGTAGCCGGGTAGGCGTTGGCGGAGTGCGGCGAGGAGGGCTTGGGCCAGTACGCAGAGCATGATGTCGAGGTCGACGTTGAGGTTGACGGTGGAGGACAAGGCGTCGGCGTGGAAGGCCTGGATGATCTCGGCGAGGCGCTGCTCGATGGTCATCCGGCGGGCGTAGCGGGTGATCAGGGCCTTGGCGGTGGAGTCGTGGTCGTTGGTGATGATCACGGTGGGCGCGTCGCGGCCCAGGCCGGTGACGATGAGCTGGCGCAGGCTGCCGGGGTAGTTCGACAGCTGGGTGGGTGCGTCGTGGACCCGGGGGCGGTTGAACCTACCGGGCCGGTCCAGGGTGATGGTCTTGTAGTCGCTGGGGGTCAGTGCGTCGATCTGCTTGGTCAGGGCGGGTGAGCGCATCCGCAGGGTGAGGAACTTGACGCCGCGGGCGTCCAGTTCGGCCAGCACCGGCTGGGTGGTGACCTTCTGGTCCATGACCAGCATCTGCGGGTCGGCGCCGGAGACGGCCTGCCAGTGGTCGCAGAAGGCGATCACCTCGCGGGCCTGGTTGGCCTTGGTCAGGTCGGCGTTGGCGTAGACCAGGTTGTGGGTGCCGGTGTCGTGGGCGAAGAAGGTGAGTACCGAGCGGGCGCGTTGGGAGCGGGTGGGCACGTAGTGCTTCTCCAGCACCGGATCGGCTCCCCAGTGCATCACGGCGTGGAAGTCCAGGTCGAAGATCGCCTGCTCGCCGGTGGCCAATCCACCGTCGATCATGACGGCGTCTAGGGCGGCCAGGAAGCGGCGCTGGTGGTCGTGGCCGGTGCGGTAGGAGTAGTCGGTCAGCGCGGACTTCTTCGGCAGGGTGCTCAGCCCGGCGAACAGGGCCGCGGCCGGGTCGGCCAGCAGCAGGTCCTCGACGTGGGAGACCCGGCGGGTGCGGGTCAGCTTCAGCGCGAGCAGCGACAGCAGCCACGATGCGGCGGGGACGACGCGGGTGCCGGGGTAGCCGGCGGCGCGGACCAGGCCGGGCAGGTCGAAGTTGACCAGGTCGGGGACCAGCAGCAGCAGCCCGGCCTTGCCGGTCTCCACGCTGGCCGGCCAGGTGTCGAAGTCCAGCCGGGCGGTGCGGGGCAGCCGGGTGTCCCGGCCGGGGGTGGCCGGTGCGGTGCTGGCGACCGGGTCGGGGTGGCGCAGCAGCCGGCCGAAGCCTTCCTCGGAGAGGATCTCGGCCACGCCGGTGCGGTTCAGCGGGGTGCCCTCGGTGGCGAGCCTGGTGGAGATCTCGTAGCTGGACAGCCCCTGCCTGCGCAGCTCGATGACCCGGCCGCGGGCCCGGTCCTTGGCCGGCGCGACCCCGGGTTTGGGGCCCGGCCGCGGGGGCGGGGCGAACAGCTCGAGCCGCCCGGCACGGTACTCGCGGACCAGGTTCACCATCGCCCAGCGGGTGTAGCCGAACCGTTCGCCGGCCTGGTCGTGGGTCAGCCCGTCGACGAAGAACGCGCGCAGCGCCTCGTAGCGGCGGTGGTTGACCTGCTGCGGAGCGGTGAACCAGCCGGCCGGATCGGCTTGTGGCGATTCGGCTGTCATACGACCAGTGTGACAGAAGTGATGTCCCACGGTCGGGATTGACGCGCCGCCGTCGGCGTGCTGCGTCGTCGTACCGTCAATCCCTTGCCAGGTAAGTCGAATCGGCCATCGGAGGCTGGTCCTGTTTCAACGGGATGGGTCGGGTCAGCGAAGGGATTGGAACTACAGAGGTGTGATTCAACAGGCTGATCTCACAAGCCCCCTCCCCGGGGCCCTCCCGCAAGCCGCTACAACGCTGGCAAATCGCTTGCCCAGGCCTCCGGTGGGCGACCGAAGACTTGCCCCGAACCGGCTGCGCGGAAATCCGCGTTAGCTGGAGCCGCTGCTGATGTAGCGCTCCAGCGACTCGCGCTCGGTCTCGAGCTCGCCGATCCGCATCTTGACCACGTCACCGATCGACACAATTCCGGACAAGCGGCCCTC
>DATHUM010000222.1:0-9602 GCA_035462225.1 Jiangellaceae bacterium
CTGCCCGCGTAGTCGGACAGGTCGATCGTCCACTCCTCCCAGCCGCCCGAGCGGCCGCTCGCGGCGTGCCACTCGCCACCAGTGGCACCAGTGCCGGAGCAGTCGGCGCCCTGGTACTGCTCGAGCCATGGGTGCAACTCGAACCAGCCCGAGGCGCAGCTACTGCCGGTGGCGTTGCTGGTGATCCCGCTCGCCTCCGGCAGCGTCGTCCAGTCGTCCTGGCCGACCGTGTGCGCCTCGACGAACACGAAGTCCCAGTCCGGCTCGGTGTCGTACGAGAACCGGAACGTGAGCGTCGGGTTGTCGGACGCGGCGACTCCGGTCAGGTCAATCGTGCGCATCAGCCGCTTGAAGCTGACATCGCCCATGCCGGAGTAGACGTACCAGTCGCCGTCGAACGGTTCGAAGGCTCCGCTGGCGCCGGTGTTCCACACCGCCGGCGCATCACCGGCGAACTGCGGGTATTCGTCAGACGGCAGAATGCTGCTCGTCGTGATAAGTGACGCCGTGTGGACCTGATTCTCCGCGCTGTCGGCGCCGTTGAACTCCCACGACAGGCCCGTGTACGGGTCGGCGACGCCGCTGACGCTGAACGGCCCGTCGGGACCGGTGCCGGCGTCACTGTTGTAGATGTACGACCCCAGCCAGTACTGCTGGAAGTCGTTCTTGTCCGACAGCACCAGGCAGCGGTCCAGTACGAGCTGGCCACCCACCACACAGGCCTCGCCGGCCACCGGGTCGTAGAGCTGAGTGCCGCCCACGCCGTTCTCTAGCGCGCCGGCCCACTGCCCGTTGAAGAGCAACTTGCCACCCGCATTCAAGTAGGCGCGCGCCTGCAGGGTCAGCTCATTGTGCAGGCGGTCGACGTTACCCGGCCCGCGGCCGAAGGTACGGGTGATGAAGTTGTTGCCCATGTACCAGACGACCGCCTCGTAATGCGACATCACACCGAGGTGGTCCGGCGCCTGCCGCCCTTCGGCGTCGACGTCCCACACGTTGGACGTACGCCCGGAGTCGGCCACCGCCTTCTCGAAGTACTCGAGGTAATTGGGCACGTCCGGCGCCGTGCTCGCGTAGCCGGGAATGTTCACCGCGCCGGTCCTATCCTCGTGCGCGAGGATCAGCACGTCGGCGTCAGCGTTCTCGACCACGTCGAAGGTCACGTGCTCGGTCGATTGGCCGCGACCGGTGAACCAGTACTCCACCGAGTCGCCGACGGCGAGCCCTGGGATTTCGGCCCGCATGTACTGGTAGTAGGTGTTGTAGTCGTTGTTGCCGCCATAAACCTCGCCATCCGGCGACGGCGATGCCGGCAGTACCATCGTCTCCCCGCCGTTGATCCGGTAGTTCAACGCGACGTTGGGAACGGACTTCTTCGCCAGCACCTCGACCGGCTGGCTCGATCCGCCACCGTGTGACACCTCGACCTTGAGGTCCGAAGACGGGTGGTTGGTCTTCCAGGGGTCGATCTCGGACACGTCGAGATACAGGTTCTTCGTGCTGATCCCCATGTGCGAGACCGGATTGTCCGGCGTCCGTGCCGAACGGGCCACGTTCAGCGCGAACTCCAGGTTCCGTTCGAACTCCGCCTGCACCAGATCCTCGTCGTCGGGGAATACGAAACCGCAACCGGTGCAGCCCTCGGCCAGTTCGGGCGTCCAGGCGAGCACGTCGCGGGCGCCGTGCGCCCAGTCGGTGAACTCACCGTTGGTGATATACAGGTCGGCACCCGGCCCCGGGTCATAGCCTTCGACGGCCGGGTCCGCGTCGGTGCCGGTCAGCGCAACGTAGATCGGGTCGTCGGCTGACGGCGTCTGCACCTGCCAGCCGGCCGTGTAGAGCAACAGCTCGCCGAACGAGTGGTAGCTGATCGCGAAGCTGAAGTCCGCCATGTCGAACAGCGCCATGTTGGCGACGGTCTCGGGCTCTGATCCGGGCGCCGGCCCGCGGTAGGTGTCGCTGGTGATCTGCGACGACGAGCCCTCCTCGTCGTAATTCCAGTGCTCCGGGAAGTTGCGGTTCAGGTCGACACCGTCGTTGCTGTCGATCACGCCGTTACCGTCGTTGTCGCGCAGGTTCTTGCGCCACAGCCGCTCGTGGTCGAACGTGTACTGGTAACCGTCGGGGTTCATCACCGGCACGAACCACAGCTCGGTCGTCGCCAGGATGTTCCTGATCTCCTGATCGGTAGCGGCGTTCTCGAGGTAGTGGAGCATCAGCCGCCGGTTGACCTCGGTGGCGATCCACTCCCTGGCGTGCGCGGTGGCCTGGTACAGCACCGCGGGTCGCTTTCCGAGCGGTACGTTCTGCGCATTCGACGTCACGCGCAGTGCCAGGATGTCGCGGCCTTCATGAGTCGTGCCGATGGTGTGCAGCTGGGTGAGCTTGGGGTACTGCTCGGCGATATCGCGGAGTTGCTCCTCGATTCCGCCGTCGCCGTCCCACGGCCGCCACACGTTGAAGCCGCTCTGCTGCTGCAGCGTGGCCGCTTGAGTTGCCGTCAGGCCGTCTTCGTTGCGAACTACCTGGAAGTCGAAACCCTCCCGCCGCAGCTTGTTGCGATCGTTCGGCCTCAGTACGACTTGGACCACGAATCCGTCCAGAGTCTCCTCGACGTGCGCGATGTCGTGCCCGCCTGCAACGAGTTGCTGGTATTGGCTCTCGTCGACCGTCGCCTGGTAAAGCTCCAGGCGTGCCTGCGAGTCGGAACCTGGCTGTGCCGTGGCGGTACTTATGACCGCCGCGGAAGCCAGGAGCCCGAACATCGCAATGGCCACCACCACGACTCTGTGAAAGGCGCCCATCTTCCCTCCTTAACTCCCCCGCCGCCGGCCACAACCCAGCACGACCGCACATCCAGCGCGGTACCAGCCGACGACTCCACCTGACACACAATCGTCTGCGGTGGCTCGATTGGCAATAGGTATGGCGGTGATGAGTCGTCCGAGACAGATCGGTTATGCGGGGTCGAGGTGCTGGCCCTCCTTGCCGTCGACCACAACGAACTCGCCACTTCCCGCAGTGCCGAATTCGGACCGCCGCAGGGTGAGGGAGATCGCACCGGCACCGCCGCTCAACACCTCGGACTCGGTGATCCGGTAGGTCGCAGGCACCGCGCCGTCGGCGAACAGCCGCTTTCCGTCCCCCACCACGACCGGGAATTGGATCAGCCGGTATATGTCGACCAGCCCGGCGTCGTGCAGCGAGCGCGCCAGCTGCCAGCTGCCGTGCACCTGTAGTTCGCGACCCGGCTGATCCTTGAGCCGGCGCACCCGCTCGACGATGTCGCCGCGCAGGACCGTCGTATCGCCCCACGAGGCGTCCTCGTCGGACAGGGTGTTGCTCACGACGTATTTCTTCCAAGTGTTCAGTGCCGTCGCCACGATGTTGTCCGGTTCGGTCACCTGCGACCAGTAGGCCCGCATCATCTCGAACGTGGTACGTCCGAGAAGGAACGCATCGGCCTGCCGGAACCACCCGTCGACAGGGTCGAGCTGGCCCTCGGTCGAGTGATGCACGAGCCAGCCGCCGCGCTCGAAGCCGTTGCTGGGATCCTCCTGCTTGCCGCCCGGACCTTGCATGACGCCGTCCAGGCTGACGAAAACGTTGACGCTCAGTTCCATTGGTCTCTCCTGCTCGGTGGATCGCTGTCAGAGACAACCTACAACTACTTGGTTGTACATCAAAGTCACGACCTCGGTGCAAGTGCCCGGTCGCTCAGTGCGACGGCTGGCACTGCGGACACCAGAACGACGCACGCTCCTGCGGCGCTGCTCCGAAACGTCCTCTTTCGATCAAGGTGCCGCACCGGCGGCACGGCGCGCCGGCCCGGCCGTACACCCAGTGCCGGCGGCCGGGCCGGCGATCGCCGGTCGTGACGTGGCCCGATGACCGCCGGTTCGCCATCAGCAGTTCACGAGCGAGTCCAACCAGGCGGTCGAGATCACCAGCTGAACTGACCGGAGTCATTGGGTGCACGCCGCGCAGGAACAGCAGCTCCGCCTGATAGACGTTCCCGATCCCGGCCAGGTTTCGCTGGTCGAGCAACGCCTCGGCGATGGGCCGGTCCTGCCACCCCGCCAACCTCTCGACGGCCTCCGCCGGGTCCCAGTCCGCTCCCAGCAGGTCGGGTCCCAGATGGCCGACCACCTCGTCCTCACGGTCGGTGCGCAGCAGATCCAGCCGGGCCAGCTCGGAGCCGACCGCCAGCCAGCTCTCCGTCATCAGAATCGCCCGTACGCGGTACGCTCGCGGACCTGGCACCCGCCCGGTCGCCGGATTGAGCCGCCACGAGCCGTCCATCCCGAGATGTGAATGCAGCGTGACGCCCGGTTCGATCCGCATCAACAGGTGTTTGCCCCGCGACACCACCTCGCGCACCGCCGAGCCCGCCAGGTTCGCCGTCGCGTGGCGCGGTACTCGCAGTTCGAACCGCACCAGGCGGGCGCCGGCCAGCGCGTCGTTCAGACGAGCGGCCGTCCGCCACACCGTGTCACCTTCGGGCATTGAACTGACCCTACGTGCGCCGTGCCCGAACCGACCTCACACCGTGCTGCATCCGCCCGCACTGAGCTTCCACGGTGCCGCCACTGCCTGACACCAAGCTTCCACGGTGCCGCCACTGCCCGACACCAAGCTTCCACAGGGTCGCAATGGCGACCTTATGGAACCTCGGTGCAGCGCTCCGGCGACCTTATGGAACCTCGGTGCAGAGCTCCGGCGATCACCGCCAGGCGCCCACGATCAGAGTTACCAAGAGCAGCTTGACGAACCAGTCACCGGCATGAATCGCCGCGAGCCGCCAGGGCACCTTCTCGTGTACGACCGACCCGGCCAGCAGTACCAGCGGGAAACCGACCCACAACGCCAGACCAAGCACCAACGCATCACTCCAGGTAGCGATGTCGATCGCGACCACCAACCCGGCGACCACCGCCGCGAGCAGGAGGTGTTTGATCAACTCGAAGAGTGGAACCCAGGACGCCTGCCGGTCGTCCGCGGCAGCACCCTCGTGCGCAGCTGTGCTGCCAACCGCGACGAGCTGACCGCCGAGGGCGGCGTAGTACCCGAACGCCGCGACGAAACCCGCGACGGCAGCCAGTCCGACGGCCCAGGCGTTGATCTGGCTCATCGTTCCTCCAGCATTGCCTTGAGTGCCGACAGGCGCTCGCGCCAGTATGCCTTGGCCGCCTCGGCGGCCCGGATGTCGAAAATGCGCTGGTGCTGGACCGACACAGTGCACTTACCAGCGGACTGGACGTCGAACTGCGCGACTACCCGCGTGCCGTCCGCCCGGCCGAACCGCGCCACCTTCCCCGGTCGTGTGCCGGCCAGCTCAGTGAGCACCTCTCCGGGCAGCCACCGCGACCGGACCTCTGATTCGGTGAAGGCCGAGTAAGCCCGTTCGACCGGCACCGCCAGCGTCTTGCTGGCGCCGACCTCGAACGTCCCGTCCCGGCGTACGCCCGGCTCGCGCAGCCCGCGCGCCTGTTCGTACTCGACGATCAACTTCTGTGCCCACCATGAGCTCATGCCGTGCTCGCCGGTCAGCCAACTCGCGATCTCCCGGTACGGCCGTCCCGGTGCGCCCCAATCGTCGAGCACACCGAACCACTCGTCCCTGTCGCGGCCGGTGGCCCGCTCAATCCCGCTGCTCATCGACCCCTCCCGCCTCGAGTTCGTCTGTCACAGGAGACGTAGCCGCCGAGCCACTAGTCTCGACACATCTGGCCGAAAAATCTCGACAGTCCGGTGGAGGCGCCCGGTGAAGTACGTAGTCCTGATCTACAGCAACCCGATGTCACGGCAGATCTGGGCGAGTCTCTCGGGCGCTCGGCGGGCTGAGGGGCTCGCCTACTACGCCGCGCTGAACCAAGCCCTAATCGAGTCCGGCGAGCTGATCGTCACCGAGGCGCTCGCAAGTCAGGACAAGGCCAAGCGGGTGAGCGTCCACGAAGGCATCACGACGACCACCGACGGTCCGTTCGCCGAGGCGAAGGAACACCTGGCCGGGTTCTACCTGCTGGACTGCGAGAGCATGGAGCGCGCCGTGGAGATCGCATCCGAGGTGCCCGAGGCGGAGTACGGGCTCGTCGAAGTGCGGCCTGTGATGGAACTCAGCGACTTCGACGTGTGACCGATTCGAGTATCGACAGCATCCTGCGGGCACAGGCCCCTCAGGTCCTCACCGCCGTGGTGCGCAAGTACGGCGATTTCGACTCGTCCGAGGACGCCGTGCAAGAAGCCCTGCTCGCAGCGTCCGAGCAGTGGCCGACCCAGGGCGTGCCGGACAATCCGCGCGCCTGGCTGATCACCGTCGCGTCGCGCCGCCGGATCGCCACGCTCCGTAGCGAGTCGGCCCGCCGGCGGCGGGAGGAGGCGGCCGCCACGCTCGCCCCGGTAGACACCGAGCCCGCCGCATCCGACGACACCCTCATTCTCTTCCTGCTCTGCTGCCACCCCGCCCTCACCCGGCCGTCGCAGGTGGCGCTGACGCTGCGTGCCGTCGGCGGGCTGACGACAGCCGAGATCGCCCGGGCGTTTCTGGTTTCGGAAGGAACGATCGCCCAGCGGATCAGCCGGGCCAAGCAGCGGATCAAGGCAACCGGCGCGGCGTTCGGCCTTCCATCTGACGCTGAACGCCCGGCGCGCATCACAGCGGTGCTCGAGGTGATGTACCTGATCTTCAACGAGGGCTATACGGCGACCTCGGGGGCACACCTGCACCGCGTCGAGCTGACGGCGGAGTCGATCCGGCTCACCCGTCAACTCCACGAGCTGCTACCGGGCGACGGAGAGGTGGCCGGCCTGTTGGCGCTCATGCTCCTGACCGACGCGCGCCGGCCGGCTCGGCTGCGGTCCGACGGGGCTTTGGTACCGCTGGCCGAACAGGACCGCGCCAGATGGGACCGCGAAGCGATCGCCGAGGGCGTCGCACTGATCACCAATGCCCTGGCGACCGCACCGATCGGCCCGTACCAGCTACAGGCCGCCATCGCCGCCGTGCACGACGAAGCGCCCCGGGCCGAGGACACCGACTGGCCACAGATCCTCGCCCTGTACGACCACCTGAAAGCGCTCGCCCCCGGGCCGATGGTGACACTCAACCGGATCGTGGCCCTCGCCATGGTTCATGGGCCGCAGGCCGGCCTGGCCGAGCTGGATCAGGCCGGCGCCGATCCCGCACTGGCCGGCCACCACCGGGTCGACGCGGTACGTGCCCACCTGCTCGAGCTCGCGGGTGACCGGGCCGGCGCTCGCCATTGCTACGAGTCCGCCGCCCGCCGCACGCTCAGCCTCCCCGAGCAGCGCTATCTGCGGTCCCGGGCGGCCCGGCTCGTCTGATCGGAGCTTGCGCGCACACAGCTGCCCGCGCAGAAGCACGCGGTCTGGCCCGTGCAGTCACGTTGTCAGAAGTGCCAATAGAGCTAAACGGGTCACGAATTAGTCGCGAAGACTGTCCAACCTGACTAATCCATGTGTAGTGTCACTGATCTACCGAGCCCAACGCTGGGGAGGCGCTGGGTCCGCGTGGCGGGAGGGCAACGGAGCCATGAGTCACGATGGGCGCCGCATAATCAGGCCGGTCACATGACCCGGACACTGATCAAAGGCGGCTGCGTGCTCACCATGCACCCCCGGATCGGCAATCACCACCGGGCCGACGTGCTGATCGAGGGCGACACCATCGCCGAGGTCGCCGAGCACATCACCGTGCGGGACGCCGAAGTGATCGATGCCGGCAACACCGTCGTGATGCCCGGATTCGTCGATTCTCACCGGCGCTTGGCCGAGTCGCTGCTCCGGGGCGTCGGCGCGGACGGCACCGCGTCGGTAGCGGACTACTCGCCCGACGACGTCTATGCGGCCACCCTTGTCGGGTTGCTCGGCGCGGCGGAGGCCGGCATCACAACGGTCGTCGACTGGGCCGAGTTCGGTTCCAGGAGCGACCATGTGGACGCGGCGATGGCCGCACACGCCGAATCCGGGCTGCGCACGCTGGTCGTCCACGCGGCCTCCAACGACGAGCAGAGCATCTCCCGCTGGCAGCCCGAGCTCCGGCGGCTGGCCGCGGCCACCCGGAAACCGCTGACCGGGCTCGCGGCCGGGTCGTTGGAGCCGGCCCCCACGAACAGCGACCAGGTCGAGCGCGACTGGGGCGTCGCCCGCGAGTTCGGGCTGCGCATCCACAGCCCGGCCGGCACGGATCGCTCGGCGGCAGGTGCCGTGGCCGACCTGGCCGGCCGCAGGCTCCTTCGCGGTGATGTCACCCTGGTGCACTGCTCCCACCTCGACGACGCCGACCTCGGCGCCGTCGCTGGGGCAGGCGCCTCCGTCGTGCTGACCCCGTCGAGCGAGATGACCGGTGGCAAGCCGCCACCCCCTGTCCAGAAGCTGATCGACCACGGCATCCGGACGGGCCTCGGCGTCGGCTCCGACCGGCTCGCGCCGGGCGACCTGTTCGCCCAGATCAGAGCCGTGATCTCGGTGCAGCATGCCACGTACTTCGACCTCAAGCTGGCCGGCAAGGCGGGCCTGCCCAGGCTTCTCACCACCCGTGAGGTGATCCGGTACGGCTGCATCGACGGGGCGGCCGCGGTCGGGCTCGCCGATGTGACCGGTTCGCTCGAGCCGGGCAAGCAGGCCGACATCGTGATCCTGCGCACCGATCGGCCCAACATCTTCCCCGTCAACGACCCGATCGGAGCCGTCGTCTGGGGAATGGACACGTCCAACATCGACTGGGTACTCGTGGCCGGCCGCCCGGTCGTGCGAAACGGCGAACTCGACGCCGATCTCGACCGGGTTCGCGGGCTCGCGCTCACGGCGCGGGCCCGGGTGGGCACCGCCGCCGGGCATTCGACGGCCAGCAGTGGCGGGGAGCCATGATGAGCTCGTCTCGCCCCGTCTCGTCGGCCGTGACCGCGCTCGTCGTCGGTTCCCGCTACCTACCCGTGTACCTGGCCCTCGTCGTGCTGGTCATAGTGGCCGCGGTCTGGGCACCCGCGACGCTGAGCCAGGCCGGGCTGTCGGCGATCGCCCCGTTCGGCACGTTCCTGGCCATCGCTGCGCTGGGCCAGATGCTGGTGATCATGACCGGCGGCATCGACCTGAGCACGCCGGGAACCCTGCTGCTCGGCGCGCTCATCATGGTGGGCGTCGGGAAGCTCTCCGACGACCGCATCTGGCTGGCGTACCTCACCGCGATCGGCGTCGCCGCGCTCATCGGTCTGGTCAACGGCTTTCTGATCGGCGCGCTGAACCTCAACCCGCTGATCGTCACCCTGGCGGTAGGCCAGATCGTGATAGGCATCGCGAACCGCTACTACACGACCATCGCCATCCAGTCACCCGTACCGCCTGGCCTGTCGACCTGGACCACAACGCGTTTTCTGGGCATAACGCGTATCTTCTGGATCGGCCTGGCGATCATGATCGCACTCGTCCTGATCTTCCGGTTCACCACGATCGGCAGGCGGTTCCAGGTCGTCGGTGCCAACCCGGTAGCCGCAACTGTCGTCGGGCTGCGGGTGAACGTGAACCAGGTCTCGGCCTACGTCATCGCCGCGGTCTTCTACGCCACGGCCGGCGTCCTGCTGGCC
>DATHUM010000223.1:0-5370 GCA_035462225.1 Jiangellaceae bacterium
TCATCGAGGGTCAGGCGAGCAGAGTCACGGACAATTCAACCCTCGGCCGGCTGGCCGACCTGTTCTCATTCGAGGGTTGGGAGCCCACGGTGCGTGAGGGTGCGTTCTACCACGAGTTCAGCGCCCGAGCGCCGGGCCGCCGCCCTGGTACCTGTACGAGCTCGTGCCCGAGACGGTGTTCGCGTTCGGCACCGCCGAGCCCTTCGGCGCGACGCGCTTCGACTTCTAGTCAGTTGATCACCTAGGTGCGCGGCGCTGCCCTAATGTTTGCGCATGACGATTCTCCGCGAGCTGGTTGATGCGATCACCCAGCGCCGGGTCGAGGTCGTCGACCTCACCGCGCCGCTGTCTGCGCAGACCCCCATCCTGGCCTTGCCCGACGAGTTCGGTCAGACCGCCCCGTTCAGCCTTGCCGAGATCAGCCGGTACGACGACCGTGGACCGGCGTGGTATTGGAACAACTTCACCACCGGCGAGCACACCGGAACCCACCTCGACGCGCCGATCCACTGGGTCACCGGCCGGGACGGCGACGACGTGTCGCAGATCCCGCCCGGCCGGCTGGTAGCGGCGGCGGCGGTGCTGGACTTCAGCGCGCAGGCCGGGGCCGACGCCGACTTCCTGCTCGAGGTCGACCACATCAGGGACTGGGAGGAGCAGCACCAGCCGCTGCCCGAGGGCGGGTGGCTGCTGTTCCGCACCGGCTGGGACACCCGCTCCCGCGACCCCGAGGCCTACGCGAACGAGGGACGCACACCGGGTATCTCCGTCGAGTGCGCGAAGTGGCTGGCCGAGGAGGCGCCGATCATCGGAGTCGGGGTAGAGACGGTCGGCACCGACGCCGGCGCGGCCCACTCGTTCGATCCGCCGTTCCCATGTCACACGATGCTGCTCGGCAACGACAAGTACGGGCTCACTCAGCTCCAGAACCTCGGCCTGCTGCCGCCTACCGGCGCTGTGGTGATCGCCGCACCGCTGCCGATCGTCGGCGGCTCGGGCAGCCCGGCCCGGGTGCTCGCGCTCGTGGAACGCTGATGCTCGTCGCGGAGGCGGTCGGCCGGGCGCTCGCCGACCACGGTGTGCGTACCGCCTTCGGCGTGGTCGGGTCCGGCAACTTCCATGCCACGAATGCATTGATCGCGGCCGGCGTGCGGTTCGTCCCGGCCGCCCACGAGGGCGGCGCGGCCACCATGGCCGACGCGTACGCCCGGACTGCCGGTGAGCCGGCCGTGCTCTCGGTTCACCAGGGACCGGGCGTGACGAACGCCCTGACGGGCATCACCGAGGCCGCCAAGAGCCGGACCCCGTTGATCGTGATAGCGCCCGAGGCGACGGCAGCGCGATCCAACTTCTTCATCGACCTGCCCGCATGCGCGGCTTCGGTGGGCGCCGAATTCCGCCGGGTTCGTGCGGAGCAGGTGTACCAGGACGTTGCCGAGGCACACCGGGTGGCCACCCAGGGGGGTGGCGGGACGGTGGTGTTGGGTCTACCGCTGGACGTGCAGACCAGGCAGGCCCCGGAGTACCCGGGCTCTGGCGCAGCCGGATCACCCGCACCCGAGCCGCCGGTACCGGGGCAGCAGGTAGGTGAGCTGGCCGATCTGCTGCGCCGCAACAGCCGGCCGGTGTTCATCGCAGGTCGAGGTGCCACGAGAGCACCGGAGCGGACTCGCCCGGCGCTCACCGAACTCGCCGGCCGGTGCGGCGCCCTCCTCGCGGTGTCCGCCGCGGCCAAAGGCCTGTTCGCCGGTGACCCGTGGTACCTGGATGTGTCCGGCGGGTTCGCCTCCCCGCTCGCTGCGGACTTGATCGCGCGGTCAGATCTGGTGGTGGCTTGGGGGAGCACCCTGAACATGTGGACCACCCGGCACGGCCGGCTGGTCGCACCTGACGCCACGGTGGTGCAGGTCGATCTGGACCCGGCGGCGCTGGGCGCCAATCGGCCGATCGACCTCGGCGTGCCGGGGGACGTCGCGGCGGTTGCAGCAGCGGTGACGGCCGAGTTGGCGGGGTGGGAGTCGGCGGGCTGGCGCTCGCCGGAACTGGCCGAGCGCATCGGCGCAGCGGTGCGCTGGCGGGACGTGCCCTATGTGGACGACTCCGGTGACGGGCGGATCGATCCCCGGACGCTGAGTATCGCGCTGGACGACCTGCTGCCGCCCGACAGGACGATCGCAGTGGACTCGGGGAACTTCATGGGTTATCCGTCGATGTATTTGTCCGTACCGGATCAGGCCGGCTTCTGCTTCACCCAGGCGTTCCAGTCCATCGGGCTGGGCCTGGCGAGCGGCATCGGGGCCGCGCTGGCCAGGCCGGACCGGCTCACCGTGGCGGCGCTGGGCGATGGCGGGTTCCTGATGTCGGTGGCTGAGCTCGCCACGGCCGTTCGGCTCGGCCTGCCGCTGCTTGTCGTGGTCTACGACGACGCGGCCTACGGCGCCGAGGTGCACCATTTCGGCCCGGACGGTCATCCACTGCACACCGTCACCTTCCCGGACACCGATCTGGCCGCCATCGGCCGTGGCTTCGGCGCCGGCGGTGTGACGGTGCGCTCGGCTGCCAACCTTTCCGGCGTGGCCGACTGGCTTGCCGGACCGCGGGACGGCCCGCTCGTGGTGGATGCAAAGGTGACCTCGGCCGCCGGTGCATGGTGGCTCGAGGAGGCCTTCCGCGGTCACTGAGCCCGAGCCCGGCGTGGCCGGTCAGGTCGCGATCACACCCACTGCGACCCAGACCAGGGCGATGGCCAGCAACACGGCTCCGATGGTGGTTACGGTGTTGCCCATCGACCACCGGCCGGGTTCTCCGACCGCCATGTGGATGAACATGCCGCCGGATTGGGCCAGGATTCCCACCAGGAGTAAGAAGCAGATGACCCACTGTTGGCCGCTGGTGAGCTCGCTGCGATCCATGATGTCGAGCACGACCAGCGCCAGAATCAGCAGCACGCCCGCATGGGCATGACCAGCCCGGAAGTAGCTGCCCTGGAACTGGTTCAGCCGATCTCGAGTGAACAGCCGAAGCAGCGTGTAACCCCCGAACATCACCGTCGGCAACGAGATCAGCGCGATGACAGTGAACAGCTTGACCGGCATGTCCATGGGAGACCTGCCCCTCGAAAGTATGTGAACTGAGCCAGGGCCCTGCCCGAGCGTGCCCCACTATGGCAGAAGGCCCGATTCGGGGTCAGCCCGTTGTCCGTACCGGACCAGGACCGCGGCGGATGCGCAAAGACCCGGTGGGTCGAGGGCTCACGACTCTATCCCGCCGCCCCGTGGTCCGTCACGATCGTGTCAGGGACGCATAGACCTCCGCAAGGTCCGAAGCGCCGCCTCCGGGGGAGGTGGAAACCATGGAGTGGGATCTGGGAATCCAAGGCGTTGGCGTGCTCGTCGCCATGTCGCTCGGCTTCGCCCTCATCGCCCAACTGGTGGCGGGACGAGTCACGACACGCTGGCTGTGGCTCATCGCCGCGATCACGTACTTTCTCGGCGGACTGTTCATCAGTGAGGTCTGGTTCGGGTGGGCTACCGAAGAGGATCTTCAGCCGAACATCGACGGCTTGTCGTTCGACGAGGTGTTGCTGATCGGACTGATTCCGGGAACTGCCGCCGTACTCGTCACGTGGTATGTGGCGCGCAAACGGCGGCGCGGCACATCCGACAGGACCTACGCCTCACTGTGACCCTGTGCTCAGTCATGCCAACCTGCCGTCCTCGGAGAGGACCTGCGGGTCATGTCGGCGCGTCGCCAATTGCACCAGCTCGCTCACGCCGGAACCGGCAGCCTCCTGTTCGGCGATGGCTGCGGAAAGCCGTCGGGCGGCTCCAACGAACGCAGGATCGCCGAGCACCTGCTCGATGGCCGCGGAGATCTTGTTCGCGCGGCTGCGTGCGGATAGCCGCACGCCGGCCCCCTGCCACGCGACTCGTGCCGCGACATCGCCCTGATCTCGTCCCATCGGCAGGCAGACCAACGGCAGCCCGTGGCGCAAAGCCGCCATAACGGTGCCGTGCCCACCATGCGTGATCACTGCGGCAGCATCCGGTAGGACGTGAGCGTGGGGGATGAAGTGGGTGAGGTGCACGTTGGGTGGCACTTGGTCGGCGGGCACTTCAACTGGCCCAGCGGTGACCAACGCGCGGACCGGGAGCCGACCTACCGCCTCGATCGTGTTGCGGATCAAGCCTTCCTGCCGCTGGTAGGTGGTGCTGAGGCTGACGACGACGAGCCGGCGGGTGTCGCCTAGCGGCCACGGCGAGTTCCAGGATGCCGCCTCGCCCGGCGGCTCCAGCTGAGGGCCGACGTAGCGTACGTTCGACGGGAGCTGGGCCGGAAAGTCGAACGAGCGGCTGGTCAGGACGAGGATCCGGTCGACGCCGTCGAGCATGTTCTGAAAGCTGGTCTGCCGCAGCTCGAGACGGCCGCGTGCCTCGTTGAGCCGGGTCACCAGCGGGTTCAGCCAAACGCGTTCGAACGCCACCGCTCCCAGCTTGTCCCGGGCCGACCCCACCAGGCCCGAGCGCGGTGACCAGCCGTTGCCGAACGGCGGCAGCCCCGGAGCCGGGAACGGGTAGATCGTGTGCACGAGCATCGCTGCCGGAACGTTCGCCTTCTCGGCCGCGAACAGTGCGCCCAACAGCATGAAGTCGAACACCACCGCGTCCGCGGGGTCTCGATCGAGGATCGCAAGGACGTCTTTCGCGACAGGTTCGGCGAAATCGCCCAGCAGGTGATCGCGTTGTGCCTTCGCGGCCGCGATCGGCGACCGCAGCTCGAAGTCACGGATGACACTGTGCGCCGGGTCGGACTCGTCGTGTTCGGGCGTGTTCTGATACGACTCGAACTCGAGCCCGGCCGCCTCGATCCGCTCTCGTAGGACCGCCGGCGCCAGCACCCTCACCCGATGCCCGCCCTCGGCGAGCCGCCTGGCGAGGCTGAGCTGAGGTGGGACGTTCCCGCCCCCAGCCCACAGTGCGAACAGAAATGTGGTTGTCATAGTGAGCCCCCCTGCGTCACCACGGATCGGATCATCTCGATGAGCGCCGTCCTCGTCTCGGCCCGGTCCAGGCCGAGATCGAGATGCAGCAGCTTCCAGGTGTAGACGTCGGTGAGCGCGATGAGCTGAGCCCGGAGGCGCTCGCGGCCGTCCCTGCCTTCCAGGAACGGGGCGAAGGTCCGCTCGACCCACGCGTAGTGAAACTCGCGGCCGCGGTCGGCGATCTCTCTCAGCTGAGGTACCCGGTCCTCCTGCGACAGCAGCCGCAGCGCAGTTGCACCGGTCGTGTCGTAGTGGTCGAGAAGGTTGTCGACGGCCGCTGGAATGTCTCCCGCCGGCGCGACCATTCGTTGGCTCCGGACTTGCTTTGA
>DATHUM010000224.1:0-5725 GCA_035462225.1 Jiangellaceae bacterium
GTAGGTACAGCGCGAACGCCAGCAGCGTTCCCCACGGCGGCGGCGCGTCGATGAACGGCAACCGGGTCCACACCGCCGCGCCGCCAACGCCCAGCAACACGTGGGGGACGGCGTGGAGCACCCCGGCTATGCGGTGCCGCCAACCGCGCCGGCCCATGAGGACGGCGAACAGGTAGGTCCCGGCGAGGACGGCGGTACCGGCGAATCCGATCTGCGCGTTGAGCCATTGGCCGTCCGCGGTGAGCAGGGCGAGCATGAGCAGCGTCTGCACGAACCCGAGGAGCAGCGGGAACCCAGGATTTCGCAGCGGCAGCCGGGAGAAGATGCGCCAGGCCAGCCGGCGGCAGGTCGGCCGGTCCGGGTAAGTGGTCCGCAGCCGGTAGGTCTTCGGCTCGCTGGCGGCGCGGACGATCGTGCGCTCGCCAGGTGCGGACAGCTCGTCGGGCAGGTGGAGAGTACTGGACATGTAGGCCCCGCCCAAGCCGGCCGTGATAAGTGTCCGACCGGTGCCGTCCGGCCCGGGGCCTGAGTACCTGGCGTAATGGTGCTGGTCACCGGCCAGCAGGAGTGGCACTCGTGCCCCGGTCGGCTCGATGACGGTGCGGAGGAAGTAGTCCACGTTGTCGTAAGCGTCGGGATATTCGTGGGTCATCGCCCATGACGGCCGGGCCGCGACGAGGATGATCCGGTCTTCTGGGCCGAGCCGCTTCGCTGCGCTCCGGAAATAGTCCAGCTGCGGCTCGTCCACGTAGGAGTCGAGCTGGATGTCGATGGCCAGTAGCCACCAGCGATGCGGCAGTTCGAGGGCGAAGTAGCTGCGGTGCTGAGCTGTTCGCCAGCCGCCGACGGGGTCCTGTTGTGCGAAGAGCCGGAGGAACGAGGTGAGCCCGTCATACCAGTCGTGGTTGCCCGGCAAGGCATAGATCGTGGGGGAGTCCGGCTGTAGCTCCGGTAGAGCCGCGCGGTACGGGCCCTTCCACCGGTCCTCGTACATCCGCGCGGACGCGGCCGGGTACACCTGATCACCGCCGAGCACCAGGACCTGACCTCGAGGTAACTCGAGGCCGTCGACCTGCACGCTCGGCTGGCCGAGGAGGTAGGCCACCGAATAGGTGGCGTCGAAGCCGTCTCCGCCGTCGGCCGTGAAGTCGAGCCAGAGCTCGCCGGTGCCGGTGTGCCGGAACGACACATCCGCCAGGGCCGCTTGGAGTTCTCTCTTGTCCAGGTACCCGCCGAGCGCGTAGGCCAGACTGACGCGCACCCCGGTGCCGAGGAGCAAGCCCGGGTTCAGCCAGGGCACGGGTCGCTGGGGGCGAAAGCCGATCTGTTCGGCAGAAAGATCCCGCGGGCGGTCCACTCGCATGATCGCAACCATAGGGCGCTCGCCCGGTACGATCGAGAGGGCACGAGGGGTCGATGCGACGATGTCTGAAGTAGTCGCTGCCGTGCGGGAGCGGGCGGCCCGTACGCCTGCGGACCGCGAACGGCTCGCCGACCTGCTCCGGGCGGTGGCAATCTGCCTCGTGGTACTGGGCCACTGGCTGGCCATCTCGGTCACTTACGAGGGCGGCCGGCTCTCGGGGCGCAATGCGCTGACCGACCTGGCGTGGGCACACCCGGTGACGTGGCTGTTCCAGGTGATGCCGGTGTTCTTCGTCGTCGGCGGCTACGCGAACAGCGCGTCCTTGCGGTCGTACCGGGCGAGCGGCGGCGGCTCGACCGAATGGCTGCTGATCCGTACCGACCGCCTCCTGCGACCGGTGACGGCATTATTCGTCGTCGTGCCCGGGGCCGCCCTGCTCGCCCGGCTGGCAGACGTACCGGCGGACGTGGTTGGGACCGCCACCTGGCTGGCGTCCATCCCGCTGTGGTTCATGCTCGCGTACCTGGCCATGGTGGTGCTCACCCCGTGGATGTACGCACTGCAGACTCGTGCCGGGCTGTGGGTACCGGGTGTGATGGTGGCCTGGGTGGGCCTCGCCGACCTGCTACGGCTGGGATTCGGCCTGCCGTACGTGGGCGAGAGCACCTACTTGATCGGATGGCTCGCCGTCTATCAGGTGGGTATGTGCTGGCGGGACGGGCTGCTGCCCACCCAGCGGGCGTGGCTGCTGGCCTGGACCACCGGCTCGGCCGCCGCGCTGGTGCTGCTCACCACCGTGGGGCCGTACGAGGTGCGGATGGTGGGCGGCAACACCAATCCGCCCAGCCTGGTCCTGCTGGTTCTGGCGGCGACTCAGATCGGCCTGGTGCTGCTGATCCGCCCGGCGGCCGCGCGGTGGCTTGCCCGGCTAGGCCCTTGGACGGTGGTGGTGGCCGTGAACTCGGTCGTGCTGACCGTCTTCGTCTGGCACATGACGGCCGCGGCCGTGGCCGGGGCGATCGTGTACCCGGCGGGGCTGATGGCCCAGCCCCCGGTGGACTCGGCCGCGTGGTTGTGGTGGCGGGTGCCGTGGCTGGCCAGCGCGGCGGTGGTGCTCCTGGGGCTGGTTGCGGTGTTCGGCCGCATCGAGCTG
Source organism: Jiangellaceae bacterium (assembly GCA_035462225.1). Taxonomy (GTDB): domain Bacteria; phylum Actinomycetota; class Actinomycetes; order Jiangellales; family Jiangellaceae; genus JASLBX01. The sequence goes on from DATHUM010000224.1 coordinate 2,517, forward strand.
CGCCGTCCCCAACTCGTCCCGATGCCGCCCGGCCGGGCTCGCACGGCCTTGGTGGGATTGGGGGTCCTTGGCGTGCTAGGCGGTCTGATGGGTGTCGCCCTGGCCGGCCGCGACTACCACGGGCCGGGCGGGCTGCCACCGGCCGCGGTACTGGCTTACCTCGCCGGCGCGGCGGCGTTGCGCGCGGCGCGGACGTCACGCACGAGTTATCCCGGGAGATCTTGACGTCCGCACTTTGAACCGTAGGCTCTTTGTGCACGTGTTTGTCGCAATGGCAAGCCGTTTCATGCGCGGGAGGCGCCCATGTATCCAGCGGCGTTCGATTACGTCGCAGTTCACACGCTCGATGAGGCCCTCGCGACGCTGTCCGAGGGCGATGAGGACACCAAAGTCCTCGCCGGCGGCCAGAGCCTGATCCCGATGATGAAGCTCCGGCTGGCCACGCCCACCAAGCTCGTCGATATCAACCGCGTGCCTGGGCTTTCGGGCCTCGACGTCTCCGACGGTCATCTCGTCGTGGGCGCGCTGACCAGGCACAATGACGTCGTAAACTCCGATCTGGTGAAGGCCGAGAACCACACCATGGCGGCCGCGGCGCCCTGGATCGCCGACCCGCTCGTCCGCAACCTCGGTACCGTCGGGGGGTCACTGGCCCACGCCGACCCGCAGGGTGACTGGGGTTCGGTGATGCTTGCGTGCGGCGCGGAGGTCGTCGCCGTCAGCAGTAGCCGCGGCGAGCGCACCATCCCAGTGACCGAGTTGTTCGTCGACCTGTTCACCAGCGCACTGGAGCCCGACGAGTTGCTCACCGAGGTTCGGGTGCCGCGCTACACCGGCCCGGCCGGTGGCACCTACCTGAAGCTCGAACGCAAGGTCGGCGACTACGCGACCGTCGGCGTGGCGGTTCACCTGCAGCTGGACGGCGACCGGATCGGGCAGGCCGGCATCGCTCTGACCGGCGTCGGCTCGAAGAACATCAAGGCCACTCAGGCCGAGGGCGCACTCATCGGCCAGGTTCCGGGCGATGAGCTGTTCGCCCACGCGGGCGAGTTGGCAGCGGCCGCGGCCGACCCGCGGACCGACGTTCGGGGCACTGCCGAGTTCAAGCGTTCGGTCGTCAGCACATTCGTCCGGCGTGGGCTGAGCGAAGCAGCAAGCCAGGCCGCCGGCCAGGTCGTACCCGCCTAGGAGGGCCCCGTGGAGATCACTGTTACCGTCAACGGCGTCGAGCGGACAGCGGACGTCGAGCCGCGGGTGCTGCTGGCCGATTTCATCCGCACCCACCTCGGCCTGACCGGCACCCACATCGGCTGCGACACCACCAGCTGCGGGGTGTGCACCGTGCTGCTCGACGGCACGCCGGTCAAGTCGTGCACAGTGTTCGCCGTCCAGGCCGACGGCCGGAGCATCACCACGGTCGAGGGCCTGCGCACCAACGGTGAGCTAAGTTCGATGCAGAAGGCGTTCAAGGCCGAGCACGGTCTGCAGTGCGGGTTCTGCACACCGGCGATGATGCTCGTAGGTAAGCACCTGCTCGAGTCCAACCCCGACCCGTCCGAGGACGACATCCGGTGGGCGATCTCCGGCAACCTGTGCCGGTGTACTGGCTACGTGAACATCGTCAAGGCGATCCGAGCGGCAGCGAGCGAGTCGAAGGGAGTTTCGGCATGACGACCGAGACCATTCATCAGAAGTTCGGTCCGCCGGAGATCGGCGGAATCGGCCACTCGGTCAAGCGCGCGGAAGACGACCGCCTGGTCCAGGGTGCGGGTCACTTTGTCGACGACATCGTGCTACCCGGCATGCTGCATCTGGCGATGCTGCGCAGCCCGGTCGCCCACGCGAGGATCGTCTCGATCGACACCTCGGCGGCGCAGGCACTCGATGGAGTCGTCGCGGTGCTGACCGGCGAGGCGTTGGCGGGGTACAACCTGGCCTGGATGCCGACGCTATCCGGCGACACTCAGGCCGTGCTGGCCACCGACAAGGTGCGATTCCAGGGCCAGGAGGTCGCGGCGGTCGTCGCGGAGAACCCGTACGTCGCATACGACGCGCTCGAGCTCATCGACGTCGAATACGACGTGTTGCCGCCGGTGATGAGCCCGCAGGCGGCGCTGGCCGATGGCGCGCCGTTGATCAGAGATGACAAAGACGGCCAGACCGACAACAGGTGCTACCAGTGGGAGGCCGGCGACAAGGCCGCCACCGACCGGGCGTTCGAGGCCGCCGACCACGTCGTCTCGATCGACACCTTCTACCCGCGATCGCACCCGTCGCCGCTGGAGACGTGCGGCTGCGTGGCCGACGTCGATCCAGCGACCAAGCACGTGACGGTGCACATGACCTCTCAGGCGCCGCACGCGCACCGCACGCTGTTCGCGATGGTCACCGGGCTGCCCGAGCAGAACATCCGGATCATCTCACCCGACATCGGCGGCGGCTTCGGCAACAAGGTGCCGATCTACCCCGGTTACGTGGTCGCCACGGCGGCGTCGCTGGTGATCGGCAGGCCGGTGAAGTGGGTCGAGACCCGCACCGAGAACCTGATCTCCACCGGGTTCGCCCGCGACTACCACATGCATGGTGAGCTCGCACTGACCAGCGAGGGCAAGATCCTTGGCCTGCGGGTCAAGATGCTCTCCGACAACGGCGCCTTCTTCGCCGATGCGCAGCCGACGAGGTTCAAGGCCGGGCTGTTCCACATCGTCACCGGCTCGTACGACTACCCGGCGGCGCACGTCGTCACCGAGGGCGCATATACGAACAAGGCCCCCGGCGGGGTGGCGTACCGGTGCTCGTTCCGGGTCACCGAGGCGTCCTATCTGATCGAGCGGCTGGTGCAGAACGCCGCATACGAGCTGGGCATCGACCCGGCCGAGATCAGGCGGCGCAACTTCATCCAGCCGGATCAGTTCCCTTACACCTCGCCGACGGGGTTCGTGTACGACTCGGGCAACTATCCGGCCGCGCTGCAGAAGGCGCTCGACATCGTGGGCTACGACGATCTGCGGGCCGAGCAGGCGGCGGCGCGCGAGCGTGGTGACAAGATGCAGGTCGGCATCGGCATCGCCAGCTTCACCGAGGTCGTCGGGGCCGGCAAGGGCACCGAGTACGACATCGCCGGTCTGCGGATGTTCGACTCGGCCGAGCTTCGGATCCACCCGACCGGCAAGGCCATCCTCAAGTTGGGTGTACGCAGCCAGGGGCAA
>DATHUM010000225.1:0-1582 GCA_035462225.1 Jiangellaceae bacterium
GGGGCAACTGGATCTGACTCTGCCCGTGCACACCTTCGACGGCGCCGTCGTCATCGGAGATCGGGACGGGCGCGCCGAGCACACCGCAGCGGCTGGGACGGCGATCCGGCTGCGATTGATCAACACCGATTCGGACCCGCACTGGTTCGCGCTGGCCGGCACGCCGTTTCGGGTGGCGGCCGTCGACGGCAGGGACCTCAACAATCCCGGCGAGGTGAGGGACGTCGGGCTGCGCCTACCGGCAGGCGGCCGGTACGACGTTGTCTTCGACATGCCGGACACGCCCGTTGCACTAGTGCTCGACAACGATCGCGACGGCGGACTGCGTCTGCGTCCGGACGATGACACCGCCGATGAGCCGGCCGTCGAGGACACCTCTAACTGGCCGGAGCTCGACCTTCTTCATTACGGCGAGCCGGCTGCCGTGCCGTTCGATGCCAGCAACGCTGGACGACACTTCACGATCGTCGTCGACCGTGGTGTGGCCATGGTCGACGGGCGACCGGCGTACGCACACACGGTCAACGGCCGGGGGCACCCGTCTATCCCCGACCAACTCGTCGCAAAAGGCGATTTGGTCAGATTCACCGTGGTCAACCGGAGTCTCGAGACCCATCCCTGGCATCTGCACGGCCACCCCGTGCTGATCTTGTCCAGGGACGGGGTGGCCTCGTCCGGCAGTCCGCTGTGGGTCGACACGTTCGATGTTCGCCCGGGACAGGTGTGGGAGGTGGCGTTCGAAGCGACGAACCCCGGGATCTGGATGAACCACTGCCACAACCTGCCCCACGCAGATCAGGGAATGATGCTCCGACTCCGGTACCACGGCGTCAGCACGCCGTTCGGCGACGCACATGCAGCGCACGGGTGAGGCGGGCCCGACCAAGCCATGGACAACCAGTGCTGCACTGCTCCAAACGCGGGGCCCGACTCGGATGCCCCTCGGCTGGATCTCATTGCCCAGGTGCACAAACACAGTCGCAGCGTCATCGAGGCCGAACTGCAACGGCTGTGCCGTCGAGTCCCCACCTTGGACCGTGCCGACTTGGACGTCGTTGATGCGGCTCTTGAGCACCTCTCGGAGTCCTTGATACTTCACCGGCTCCGCCACGCACCGCAGAACACGGCGCCGCTGCTGTGCCGTCTCTTCGGCACTACGGCAGAACGCCCGTGAGGCGTTCGGCCTGGCACACCGCGCCGGCGCCATTCTCAACTGGAGTACACAAGCCGAGATCTCGGCCCGCTCCGCCAACGGGAACCGGTCACAATCTCGACGATCACTCCCATCCGCCCCTGTCGGCCCTGCTGCATGCGGAGGTCGGCTTCGCTCGCTAACCGCACTCACCGCTGCGGACGAAACCAAGATCGGAGACCAACAAGCCTGCGGGTGACGACACAATCCAGCGTCCTACGTCGTCTGGCCGTCGCACCCTCACTCAATTGCCGATGAGCGGATGAATGGCGCAAGACGGATCTCGCTCCGCTTCAGGGGGTGCATGCCGGTGCGGAAGGAGTAGTGTCCAAATCGCGGCACTTGCAACGAGTGCAGATGGCTGTCCTCGCGCGACGTCAGCTGTGCATG
>DATHUM010000226.1:0-4434 GCA_035462225.1 Jiangellaceae bacterium
TCGGTCCGGCAGTTCTTCACACCGCTGCCCAGCGCGAGTGATCGCCGCCCGGTTGCGGCGGACTCAACCGCCGGCTACGGCGGGGATGATCGACACCTTCGTGCCACCGGGAGTGGGCGTCTCGAGTCCGGAGGCGAACCGGACGTCGTCGTCGTTCACGTACACGTTGACGAACCGCCTGATCTGCCCCGAGTCGTCGAGCACCCGGCCCGCGATGCCCGGGTAGCCGGCGTCCAGGGCCTGCACCACGTCGGACAGGGTCGCCCCCTCGCTCACCACAACCGCCACGTCAGACTCGCCGGCGGTGTACGTCCGCAAGATCGTCGGGACGCGGACGGTGACTGTGCTGCTCATCGGGGCGCTACCTCCAGGGCGTGGAATGCTTCGGTCGTCGGTGGGATGGTCGCCGTTGGTCCGACGGCGGAGCTGACGGCGTCCAGCGTCTTGAGCCCCTGCCCGGTGTTGAAGACGACGGTCTCAGCATCCGGATCGAGCTGACCGTCGCGCAGCAGCTTGGCGAGCACGGCGATCGTCACTCCACCGGCGGTCTCGGCGAAGATGCCCTCGGTGCGGGCCAGCAGCCGGATTCCCGCCACGATTTCGTCGTCGGTCACGTCCTCGACCGCGCCACCCGTCCGGCGGGCGACATCGAGGACGTACGGCCCGTCGGCCGGGTTGCCGATGGCCAGCGACTTGGCGATAGTGTCCGGCCGGACGGGCTGCACGACGTCATGACCTGCTTTGAACGCCGCTGCCACTGGGTTACAGCCCGCCGCCTGCGCGCCGTAGATCCGCGGCGGTTCGCCGTCCACCAGTCCAAGCGCAAGCAGCTCGCCGAACGCCTTGTCGACCTTGACCAGCTGGGCGCCGCTGGCCACGGGGATCACCACCTGCGACGGCAACCGCCAGCCGAGCTGTTCGGCGACCTCGTAGCCGAGCGTCTTGGAGCCCTCGGCGTAGTACGGGCGGACGTGGACGTTCACGAACGCCCAGTCCTCGTGCTCGCCGGCCAATTCGGACGCCAGCCGGTTGACGTCGTCATAGTTGCCCTCGACCGCCACGAGCGTCGGCCCGTAGACAGCCGACGTGACGACCTTGGGAAGCTCCAAGTCGGACGGTATGAAGACATAGCTGCGAATCCCCGCCCGGGCCGCAGCGGCGGCGACCGCGTTGGCCAAGTTGCCGGTGGACGGGCACGCCAGCACGGTGAAACCCAGCTCACGGGCGGCGGCCAGCGCGACGGCGACGACGCGGTCCTTGAACGAGTGCGTGGGGTTACCCGAATCGTCCTTGATCCACAGCGCCTTGACGCCCAGCTCACGGGCCAGATTGTCAGCGCGGACGAGCCGGGTGAAACCGGGATCGGTGTTGGGGATCTCCGCTACGCCGGACGGTACCGGCAGCAGGTCACGGTACCGCCAGATGGACTTCGGGCCGGCTTCGATCTGCTCCCTGGTCACGTGGCCGTAGTCGTACGCGACCTCGAGCGGTCCGAAGCACTCGGTGCAGGCGTAGAAGGGGCCGAGCGGCGATATTGCTCCGCACTCCCGACATGACAGGCCGTTGGCCGGTCCGAGATCGGGGTTGCGTCCCGAACTCGCTGGCGTGGCGGAGTCGACGGTGACAGTCAACGCGAGATACCTCCCTCATCTCTCCCGCGTCATCGCGGGCCGGAATTGGCACCTTCCGCAGCGCGGTGGTTGCCGGGGCTTCGCCGGGCCGGATCCCTCTGCCCCTCTGGATGAAGTTGCTCACGACTCTACGCAGCAGAGCTCGCACTCCGGCTGCGCGCTCCGCATTCTGAGACGACCGTCCTATTATTCGAGACATCAAGCAGTCGCCTGTTCCCAAGCGTGCGAAGCGCCACCTCCGAGCGGTGCGGCCCGTCCCCAGCCCGAGCGGTGCTGCCCGTCCCAGCCCGAGCGGTGCGGCCCGTCCCCAGCCCGAACGCCGCGACCTGTCGGCTGTTGCCGTTCGACGCGTGATCTCGCATGCGAAGATTGCGGCCGTGAAGGCCGCTCACCAGATCCGGTTGTTGATCAACGTGATCAACCTGTCGACACCGCTCGGACTTGTCCTGGCACTGGTCGGAAGGGCTCGGCTGAAGATCGGCCCGGAAGGACTCCTGCTCGGCTACAACTACCGGATGCCCGTACCACCGGCGCCGGCATTCACAGTCGGCAACGTCGTGCTGTTCAAGCGTGGCCAGGAGTACCTCGTGCGCAGGCCACGGCTGCTCGTCCACGAATCCCGGCACGCGACCCAATACGCCTTCTGCCTCGGCCCGGTCATGCTCGTGCTCTACGCTCTCGCCGCCGGGTGGTCCTGGGTACGCACCGGCGATCCGGCGTCCCGCAATGTGTTCGAGATCCGGGCCGGCCTGCTGGACGGCGGGTACCAGGAGCGTCCACTCCGGCCAGTGTTCCGACGGGGAGTCGGTGGGGAGTTCTGAAGATGGATCGTGAGTTGACGCTGCGCAGCGGCGACGCCGTCGTGCACCTCGACCTTGACGCCGGCGGCCGGGTCACCCACTTCTCCGTCGGCGATGTCGAGCTTCTTGCTCAAATCGACCTCGGGAGCCCGTATCACTGGGGCAGCTTCGTGATGGCGCCGTGGGCCGGACGAATCCGCAACGGGCGGTTCGACTTCAACGGCCTGGTACACCACCTACCGGTCAACTGGGGTCCGCACGCGATCCACGGCACGGTGGCCGACCGACCCTGGTGGGTAGCCGATGCCGATGCCGACTCGGCGGTAATCGACTGCCCGTTAGACGACCGCTGGCCCTGGCGCGGTTTCGTCCGGCAGGTCATCCGCCTCGACGAGCGCGTCGCCGACTTCCGGGTCGAGGTGCACGCCGACGACGAGGCCTTCCCGGCCGCCGCCGGCTGGCATCCGTGGTTCCGGCGACGCCTGACGCCCGGCGGCGAACCAGTCGAGCTGAGCTTCGACGCCGAGGCGATGCTCGTGCGGGACGCGGGTGGAATCCCCACCGGGGAGCGCGGGCCGATCGCCGACGGGCCATGGGACGACTGCTTCGAAGGAGTGCGCTGGCCGGCCACACTTACCTGGCCGGGCGTTCTGTCACTGGCGATCTCCAGCGACACGAGGTACGGCGTCGTCTACACCGAACCGCTGGACGCGCTATGTGTCGAGCCACAGACCGGACCGCCGGACGCACTCAACCTGGAGCCGTTCCTGGTCACGCCAGGCCGGCCGCTCGCCGCCGCTATGACCTGGACGTGGCGATCCGCCTAGGCGGCGATCAGGCCATCGACCGCAGCAACTCGATCACACCCGCTGGGCCGTCGACCACGATGTCGGCAGCTTGCCGCAGCTCATCAGGCGTCTCGAGCGAGTCGCTGCAGACGACCACACCGGCGACGTCGAGCTCACGCAAGGCCCGCACCGCGGGCAGGTCGCCCAGATCGTCTCCGGCGAACACGACGACCTGGACGCCCGACTCCGCGACGACACGTCGCAGCGTGCCGCCCTTGTCCATGCCCGGCGGGCGCAGCTCAAGGACGAACCGGCCGGGTACGACTTCGAGGCCGTTGTCCGCTCCGATCTGCTGGGCCCGTGGCCGCAGGTCCGCGAAAGTGGCCCCCGGATCCGGCGCGTTACGGGTGTGAAGGGCCACCGAGTGGATCTTGTCTTCCACATCAACGCCCTCATGGGCACGGGCCAATTCTCCGGCTGCGGCCTTGGCCGGCGCGACACCCGGATGGACCTGGGGAGCGGTCAACTCTCCGTCCGCCCACTGCTCCAGACCGTAGTGGCCGTAGATCACCAAGCCCGGCACGTCGGCGAAGCCGCGGCCAAGCCGCAGGACGTCGGCCACCGGCCGACCGGTGATCACTGCGAGATGGAAGCCCGCGGCGGCCAGTCCGGCGAGGGCATCGGCCGCGCCGGGGCTGGCGACCGCGTCCTCGGGCCGGGAGACGATGGGAGCCAGCGTGCCGTCGAAATCCAGGGCGACGAGCGTGCGGCTGGGTTCGGCCACCGCAGCCGCGAACGCCGAGCGCGCGTCAGGAGTCGCGGGCGTGGGCAACACGCTCATCAGCTCTCGCCGATGGCCTCGGCGTAGTCGTCTCCTAAGATCACTACCAGCCGGTCCTGAGCCAGCCCGGGTTCGGTGGGTGCGGTGCGGACGATCTCAGGAAACTGCGCCTGGAGAGCCTCGGCAGATTCTTCCAGCTCAGGCGGGTAATACACGGTCGTGGCTTCGATCTCCCGGCTCGTGGTGTCGATGGCGGGCACCGACCACCCGCCGTCTTCGAGCCGCTCCTGCGCCCGGCCGGCAAGGCCGGTGACGGACGTGCCGTTCAATATGCCGACGGGAGTACGCAGCTCCGGAGGGGCGGTCACCGGGTCGGCCGGCGGCTCGGTCTCCTCGTCCGGCGACTCGGACTCGGTTTGCTCGCCCGCCTCGCC
>DATHUM010000227.1:0-11312 GCA_035462225.1 Jiangellaceae bacterium
ACCAACGTCGGCAACCCGGTATCGGCGGCCACCAACGCCGCGGACCGCAACCGCCGCAACGGCCGCACAATCGACCGCGCCACCGCGAACGCCGACAAGATGGTCAGCACCAGGACGGCGAAGACGACGAGGGCCGTTGCAGCCGCGGCCAATCGCGCCGACGAGGCCGCGTCGGACGCATCCTGGGCAATGGCGTCTGCGTACTTGCCCTGCAGATCACGCATGACGGTGACCCGGTTGCTCGCCACTTCGTACCACTCGTGCGGCGTCGCAACCTGGGTACCTGACGCGATCAGGTCGCGGCGTACCTCGTCAACGTCCTTGCGAGCCTCTGAGTAGGCAATCCAATCGTCCGTTTCCGCACTCGCGGCAAACGGTTCGAGCAACAGGTCCTGCTCGGTACGGGTAACCGCAAGGAAGCGATTTCGCGCATTCGAGACGTCCTCCCCGATCGCGACGAGTTGCGCGACGAGACCTCGTTCCAGCGACGCGGCTTCGGTGGATCGCGCCAGCGCATTGAGAACCCCGATCTCTTCCGACAGTTCGGCATCGGTCAGACCGGCCCCTGACGCCTGAACCACGGCCAGCAGGCTTCGGATCAGCATCCGGTACCGCTCGATGTTGGCGGCACTGCCGTCCACGCCTCGGGCGTCCCCGAGCATCTCCAAGGTCTCCCGTACCTCGGCGCTGGCATTGCCGAACGGCGACGGGTCGTCCTGCGGCACCTCTTCGAATCGGGCCGTCAGATCGGCGATGGCCTGATCCGTCTGGTCGCGTGCCGAGGCGACCGGGCCATCCCCATTGACTCCTGCTCGAAGTAGCGCCGAAACGTCACGCTCATCCTGGAGTCGGTCGATGACGGTGAGGACTGACCGGACCGTCTCTGTGTGGCGCTCGACCGAACTCGCGGTGGTGTAATCCCGGATCGCGCCGTAGAACACCGATGCACCGAAGATCAGCGCGCCTAGCAGTGGGATGAACACCAGGCCGGCGACTCGAGCCCGAACGCTGCGGTTGTGCAGGAAGGAGTAACGGAGGCCGTGGCGCGTAGCATCCTGCTGACCGGGGCTGGCGTCGTCAGTGCGCTCAGGCTCCATGGGGACGCCTTCGGAACGAGGTCCCTGCGCCGTGCGCGTCATCAGACGATCCTCTCATCACAGAATCAGGGCATGCCCGCGTGAACACACAGTCGGTAGACGACGCTTCCTACAAATATGGCGTCCTGTCAATACGTGGACGGAATCACTTGCGACACATGATGGAAAGAATGACATAAATGGGGCGTTCTTCGCGATCGGCGTCAGCAGTGTCGCACTAGGTAGCTCCCATGGAGGCCTTACGTGCGTGCTGACGGGTGCTGGAGCCTCTCCCCGTGAAGAAATGACGGACCGATCTTGAAAAGGCGCCGGATTTATCCGACAAAGTCCCTTCCGCGTAGCACTGTTCCGGCACTTCTTCACAGGCGCGGCCCTGGCACACAACTGCCGGGGACGACCACTGGCCATCCCCGGCAATCTGTAGTGCAGTGCGTCGTCGGCGGCTGCTTCGCGACGCCGCTACCTGCGCTCGCTCAGCGCTCGACCTCTCCGGCGATGAACTTCTCCACCAGGTCCCGGCAGACGTCGTCCGGGTACTGCTCCGGGGGCGACTTCATGAAGTACGACGAGGCCGAGAGGATGGGCCCGCCGATGCCGCGGTCCTTGGCGATCTTCGCGGCCCGGATGGCGTCGATGATGATGCCGGCCGAGTTCGGCGAGTCCCATACCTCGAGCTTGTACTCCAGGCTGACCGGTGCGTCACCGAAGTTGCGGCCCTCGAGGCGGACGAACGCCCACTTCCTGTCATCGAGCCAGGCCACGAAATCGGACGGACCGATATGCACGTTGTGGTCGTCGAGACCGGCCACGAGTTGCGAGGTCACGGACTGGGTCTTAGAGATCTTCTTGGACTCCAGACGTTCGCGTTCGAGCATGTTCTTGAAGTCCATGTTCCCGCCGACGTTCAGCTGATAGGTCCGGTCGACGGTTACGCCGCGGTCCTCGAACAGCTTGGCCATCACCCGGTGGGTGATGGTGGCACCGATCTGCGACTTGATGTCGTCGCCGATGATGGGCACACCGGCCTCGGTGAACTTGTCGGCCCACTCCTTGGTGCCGGCTATGAACACGGGAAGAGCGTTGACGAATGCGACGCCGGCATCGATCGCGCACTGGGCGTAGAACTTGGCGGCCTGCTCCGAGCCGACCGGTAGGTAGCACACCAGCACGTCGGCCTTGGTGGCCTTGAGCGTCTCGACGATGTCGACCGGCGACTCGTCCGACTCCACGATCGTCTCGCGGTAGTACTTGCCCAGCCCGTCTAAAGTGTGACCGCGCTGAACCGTGACGCCCGTCGGCGGCACATCGCAGATCTTGATGGTGTTGTTCTCGCTGGCACCGATGGCGTCGGCCAGGTCGAGTCCGACCTTCTTGGAGTCGACGTCGAACGCGGCGACGAACTCGACGTCACGGACGTGATACTCGCCGAACTGCACGTGCATCAGGCCGGGGACCTTCTGCGCCGGGTCGGCGTCGCGGTAGTAGTGCACACCCTGGATCAGCGAGGCGGCGCAGTTGCCGACTCCCACGATGGCTACTCGAACCGAGGTATTGCCCGAGCTCATCTATTCGATTCCCTTCTCACTGGGCGGGGCCGTCGGTGGCTCGCCCGTTCTATTGCGGTCACCAGCCGAGGGCGGGCTCGGCCGCGCTGTGTCATTCGGCTGCTCGACGGTCCCCCGTTCGGCGTTGATCAGCTCGTCCAGCCACCGAACCTCGCGCTCCACGGACTCGAGGCCGTGGCGTTGAAGTTCGAGCGTGTACGCGTCGAGACGCTCCCGGGTCCGTTGCAATGCGGACCGGAATTGATCGAGGCGCTCCTGTAGCCGGCTGCGCCGGCCTTCCAAGATGCGCATCCGGGTTGCGGCGTCGGCCTTGGCGAAGAACGCGAAATGCACCCCGAACTGCTCGTCATCCCACGACGACGGGCCCGCCTCGGCGAGAAGCTCGGCAAAGTGCTCCTTGCCGTCAGGGGTGAGCTTGTACACGATCTTTGCGCGCCGGCCGCTGAGGTGGGCTCCGGTCGGATCCACCGCCGAGTCCTCAGCCAGGTAGCCCTGACGGACGAGGTCCTTCAGGCAGGGGTAAAGGGTGCCGTACGAGAACGCACGACCCCAGCCGAGCAGCGCGTTGACCCGCTTGCGCAGCTCGTACCCGTGCATCGGCGCATCGTGGAGCAGACCGAGCACGGCCAACTCCAATGCCTGTGCACGTTTGCCCACGGGTTATTCTCCAAGTTGAACTGCCAGTGCGATGTATCGAAGCGATACATCAGGTTGATATGAGCACTGTAGGTTCCCGATGCCCCTGAGCGCAAGTCCGAGCTGCGAGGCGCCGCACGTTGGGGCTCGTCACGTGCTGCTTTTCGCCGCATGGCCAGATCCGTCGTAGTCTTGACGACCGGTGCAGTAGCGCTGCGCTGACCCCTGCCCCCAACTTCGAGAGCCCCTGTGAGTACCGACCGACGTCCTGCCGGGCGCGCGCGTGCGCGTCACAGCGCATCGTCCATCGGCTCCGACCGAGCTTGGAACGAGTGGGTGCGCCCCAACGGCGAGTCTGGACCACATCACGCGCCGGGCAGTTCGCGTCCGCCGCGCCGCGGCGCGTCGGACGACACTCGCATCGCGGGTATGCGTGACCGACCGGCTCGCGCGGCCGGGACGCGCGGCAACGGCGGATCCGGTCGGGGTAACGGCGGCTCAGGGCGAGGCGGCCGTCGTTATGCGGCCGACAAGGGCAAGCCGCTCTGGCGCAAGATCCTCAGCTTCAAGGTGCTCGGGCTTACCGGACTCGGATTGTTCCTTCTCGGTGCGATAGGCATCGGCGTCGCCTATGCGATGACGCCGATCCCGAATCCCAACGAGGTGACCGGCTACCAGGCGTCGATCATCTACTGGAGTGACGGCGAAACGGAGCTGTACAAGTACACCGACTACGACCGGGAGCCGGTCAGCCTCGACGAGGTTCCGCTGCACGTTCAGCAGGCGGTGCTGGCGGCGGAGGACCGCTCGTTCTACGAACACGGCGGGTTTGATCCAATCGGCATCGCTCGCGCCACCGTCAATCAGTTGCAGGGCGGCGTCGGAGGTGGCTCGACGATCACCCAGCAGTTCGTCAAGAACTACTACCTCTCCCCTGAGCGGACGCTCAAGCGCAAGGTCAAAGAGCTGTTCATCTCGATCAAGATCGACCAGCGGATGAGCAAGGAGCAGGTCCTCGAGTCGTACCTGAACACCGTCTTCTGGGGGCGCGGCAACGTGCTCGGCATCCAGAGCGCATCGAAGGCGTACTTCGGCAAGCCGGTTCAGGACCTGAGCGTGGAGGAGGGTGCGGCGCTGGCCGCGCTCATCCAGAGTCCCAATCGGCACGACCCGACACTTGGTGAGACGAATGCGGCGAACTTCGAGAGCCGCTGGCGCTGGGTGCTCGACGGCATGGTCAAGATGGGCTCGATCGACCAGCCGAGGGCGGACGCGGCAGAGATGCCGGAGGTCCTTCCGCAGAAGTCCGGCAACAGCCTGGGCGGTCCGAACGGGTACCTGGTGGATCTGGTCGAGCAGGAACTCTACGATGCCGGCCTCACCGAACAGGAGATCAAGACCGGCGGTCTGCGCATCTTCACTACGTTCGACAAGGACAAGCAGCAGGCGGCGATCGAGGCCGTCGAGCAGGAGTTCCCGCGAGGCGAGGACGGCGAGTTCTGGAAGGACTTGCACGTGGGCCTTGCGGCGGTCCGGCCAGGTACCGGCGAGGTCGTCGCCGCGTACGGCGGTCACGATTACGTAGAGCGACCAGGGGTCAACGACGCGCTGTCCACTCTTCAGCCCGGTTCGACGATGAAGCCGTTCGGGGTCGTCGCCGCGCTCGAGGAGGGCATCTCGCTCGAGAGCCGGTTTCAAGGGGACTCTCCGATTGAGGATGAGCGACTCGGCGAGGACGACACCGTCGAGAACCAGGGCGATCGAGACTACGGTGAGGTCGACCTGGTCAGGGCGACCGAGCGATCGATCAACACCGCATTCATCGACATGACACTGCAACTCGGCTACGAGCCGATGCAGGACGCCATGGTCCGGGCCGGCATACCGGCCGAGAGTCTCGGAATCGACTCCGACCAGCCCAATCCGGAGTACCGCTCCTTGATCGGTATCTCGCTCGCCTCGCCGATCGAGGTGTCGAACGCCTACGCGACGCTCGCCGCACAGGGACGGCATGCGGACTGGCACTCGGTCAAGCGAGTCACCGCTCCGACGGGTGCGGTGCTGCACGAGCCGGAAACCGAGCCGGAACAGGTCTTCGACGAGGACATCGTCTCGGACGTGACGTACGCCTTGACCCAGGCCGTGGAGGCAGAGGACGGCACGGCCTACGCGGCGCGAGATCTTGGCCGTCCGGCAGCGGGCAAGACGGGTACCCATGAGGAGGTCACCTCGTGGTTCGCCGGATACACACCGCAGCTCGCCGGCTCGGTCATGTTCTACCACGACACAGGCGGCACCGACACGTCGCTGAAGGGCATCGTCGAAGGCGAACCCGACGAGCCGTTCCCGGGCGGCAAGGTCCCGGCCCGGACCTGGACGGCATTCATGAAGGCCGCTCTCGCCGACGAGGAGGTCTTGCCATTCCCGCCACCGGCCAACGTCGGTGAAGCGGTCAACCCGACGCCGACGCCGACGGTCGAACCGACCTGCCCGCCGGGCATGATCGGCGATCCGACCTCCGACGAGGGTTGCCAGCAGCCCGAGCCGACGGTCAAGCCGACCTGCCCGCCCGGCATGGAAGGCACACCGCCGGACTGCCGCCCGTCCGAACCCGACCAGGTTGAAGTGCCGAACGTTGTCACCTTGTCTCAGCAACAGGCCGAGCGACGGCTTTCCCGGGAAGGATTCGACGTGGCCGTCGAACAACGCGAGACCAACCAGGCTCCGCCGGGCATAGTCATCGACCAGAGTCCCGGCGGCGGCTCGACGGCTCCGCGAGGATCGACAGTGACGATCGTGGTCGCCACACCCGC
Organism: Jiangellaceae bacterium; assembly: GCA_035462225.1. Taxonomy (GTDB): domain Bacteria; phylum Actinomycetota; class Actinomycetes; order Jiangellales; family Jiangellaceae; genus JASLBX01. Next base: position 6,112 of record DATHUM010000227.1, read on the forward strand.
AGATCAGGTCCAGGTACCTAATGTCGTCGGGCAACGTGAGGACCAGGCTGTGTCCGCGCTTCAGGAGCGCGGACTCGTGCCGAACATCGTCTACGTGGACGCTGATCGCCCAGATGACGGACGCGTGCTCAGCCAAAACCCGTCTGGCGGTTCCACTGTCGAGCCGGGTAGTTCTGTCACCATCGAGGTGGGACGTCAAACCACAGGTGGGGGATAACGGGCGTGGCTTCGGCCTCGTCATTGAGCAGGTTCCTGGTCGCGTAGGACTGTCGCGCTCGGAGCCGGACCGGCGGTACGCCACAATGGCCCGGTGATGCGAGAGCCCCCATCGCCCACACCGGTCGCGCTCCCTAGCCGTGACGATCCGACGATCGCGGCACTGAGCGAGCCGGTCGGCGGGCCGGCTGGTGCCCGAGCCGTGCCCGCGCATCGCTGGTGGGGGCCGATCCGGGTGACGCTGGCGGTCGCGTGCGCAGTCTTCGCCCTGAGCGTCATCGCTGACGCGCCGTGCCGGGAGAACAGCTGGGCCGAGCGCGATCACGAGATGTGGACGAGCCTGTGCTACAGCGACATCTCGTTCCTGTACCGGGAACGGGGCTTCAGCGAGGGATCGCTGCCGTACGTCGATACCGGGCTGGAGTACCCGGTTCTCACCGGGGCGATCATGCAGGGCAGCGCTTACGTCGCCCAGGCGGCGACCCCGCAGGACGCGGGACCGGTGGCCGAGAGCGGTCGCTTCTACGACGTGACCGCCGTCGTATTGGGCATTGCCGCGCTGATGACCGTGTTCGCAACCGCGCGGACTATCCGCCGGCGCCCGTGGGACGGCCTGCTCATTGCCGCGTCTCCGGTCCTGCTGCTCTCAGCGACGATCAACTGGGATCTGGTGGCCGTGGCCGCCACATCGCTCGCCATTCTGGCCTGGACCCGGCGGCGCGGCGCCCTTACCGGCGTGTTCCTGGGCCTCGGTACGGCGGCCAAGCTGTACCCGGTTCTGCTGCTGGGGGCGTTGCTGCTGGTCGTCGTCCGCTCACCACGGCGGCGGCAGGACGCCGGGCAGTTCGCGGCGGCGGTGGGCGCGGCCATCCTCACCTGGGTTGCGGTCAACCTTCCGGTCTACTTGTGGGCTCCCGATGGCTGGAAGGCGTTCTTCACCTTCAACACCGAGCGGGCCGCAGACCTCGGGTCGATCTGGTTCGCCCTGGACCTCAACGACGTGTCGCTGCCCGATCCGATCAACTTGGTCGTGGTCGCCACCGCCTTAGTGCTACTGCTCGCCATCGTGCTACTTGCGCTCACCGCACCCGAGCCGCCGCGCCTGGCACCGCTCGCGTTCCTGGCCGTCGCCGCATTCTTGCTGGTCAGCAAGGTGTGGTCACCTCAGTACGCATTGTGGCTGCTGCCACTCGCGGTGCTGGCCCGGCCGCGCTGGCGCGACGTGTTGATCTGGCAATTGGCAGAGGTCGTGTACTTCGTCGCGGTCTGGTGGTACCTGGCGGGGGAGTTGACGCCGGCACAGTACGGTGCTGCCGTTGCCATCAGGGTCGCAGGCCTGCTGTGGTTGGTGGCGTTCGTCGTTCGAGACATCGTCCGGCCCGCCTACGACCCGGTCCGACCGTACGCCGATCCGCTGGCGCCGGTCCGGCCGAACCTGGCGCGGACATGACTCAGCCCGACGACGACCAGCGCGGCCATGATCATGTGGACCTAGCTGGTGGACCACACCGTCGTGCTTCGGCCACTTCGGGCCACTTGATCACCGAGGAGTCAGCCACGCACTCCCGATGGCAACGGCTTTGGCGGCGGGTGCATGCAACGGATCGTGACACGCTCCTGGTCTGGCTGGCGAGCCGGGTATCCATCGTTGTCGTTGCCGGAACGACCGGCTGGCTGCTGCTCGGCCCCGACCAGGTAGTACGGCCGTTCCTGGACCTCTGGGTGCAGTGGGACTTCTACCACTACCGGGGCATCGCGGAGTTCGGATACGGCGGCGAGCCGACCGGTGTGCCAAACGAAGCGTTCTTCCCCGGCTTCCCCGCGTTGCTGTGGCTCGGCGGCCTCGTGGGGCTGCCTTACGTCCTGGCCGGTCTGCTGATCTCGCTGGTAGCGGGCGCGGTCGCGGCAGTTGCCCTGGCCAGGCTCGGTGACCTGGAAGGTGGTCCCGGAGCGGGCCGGCTAGCGGTTGTGGCCTGGGTGTTCGCTCCGTCGGCGGTGTTTCTGGCCGCGCCCTACACCGAGTCGTTGTTCCTTTCCCTGGCGATCCCGGCGTGGTTGGCCGCGCGCCAGGGACGCTGGGCACCGGCGGGCGTGCTGGCTGCGCTTGCCTGCACGGTCCGAGTCAGTGGGGTGTTCCTCGTAGCGGCGCTTGTCGTCGAGTGGCTTACCTCGCGCCACCGCCGGGGCATCGGTGGTCTGGCCTGGTTGTTCGCACCGGCTCTTCCCTTGCTGGCGTGGACGGGTTACCTGCGCTGGCTGACGGGAGACTGGTTGGCCTGGCTCAGCGCGCAGGCCCAGGAGTGGAACCGGACGTTCACCTGGCCTTGGGACTCATTCGCCAACACCTGGGGCGCTGCTTTCGGTGGCGCCGTGTCAGTCGACTTCGTCTGGATGTTCCGGGCTGAGATCGCCGCCGTGCTGATCGGCGTAGCGCTCACGACCGCCTTGCTGCTGCTGCGCCGGTGGGGAGAGGCGACCTGGGTCGGGCTGCAGGTCGTGGCGTTCGCCACGTCGTACTGGTACTTCTCGGTCCCTCGCGCGACGTTGCTGTGGTGGCCGCTCTGGATCGGGCTGGCCGTGGTAGCGGTGCGGCAACGCTGGGTCCTGTGGGCGTACCTGTGCGTCAGTGTGCCGTTGATGGCGATCTGGGCCGCGACGTACCTGACCAGCCGCTGGGCAGGGTAACGCCCCAGACGCGGTCGAGGGGGGTGACGTCGGTCAGGTCCAGCGGATCTGGTCGAACGAGGTGGTGGTGAAGCGCACATCGACGTCCAGCTCGTCTCCCACCGCCGGCGCCTTGACGTCCGATGGCAACCAGATCATCGAGCACTGCATATGGGGCGGCTCGGCGAACCAGCGTTGCCTGCCGCCGACGTAGAACGGCGACAAGGCCCACCCGGCCGCCTCGAGTCCGCCCTTGGCCAACGCCACGGCCCGCTGGCGCAGCGACGAGGCAGGCGTGGGGGCTTCCAGTGCAATGCCGTGAGCGGTGCCACCCGCGACGACGAGAAGGTGTCCAGAACGCAGCGCCCGGCGCTGGCGATACCCGAAGCTTCCACCGCGCGGGACGTGGTGGACGTCGAGCACGGTTGCCTTTGCCCGCAGAGCCGGCCGCGCACCCAGCCACAGGGCCGTCCCGACCCGCAGGTGAACTTCGGCCGACAACTCGGCGGCGAGCGCTTCGGCGTCCCGCGGTTCGAGGTGGCTGACCCACAGCGGCCCGGGCGCGGCGGCCAGCAGCGAGCCCGCGAGCCGGCGGGCTTCGCCGAGCCGGTCTCCGGCCAACGGCAGGTGAAGTGCCCAACCCCGAAATCGCATCCCGTCGAGCAGCGTCGCCGCATCGGCTACCTCGCCGGGATCGATGCCATGGCGACGCATGCTCGTGAGTACCTCCACGACGACGTCCGGCTGATCGTGCTCGGAAGCCAGTTCACGCAGGTCGCGGAGTCGCGACACGGTGTGAATGACGGGTCTGGACGTGACCGCCGTGCCCGGTCGCCATGGCGAGAGCACGAGCGTCTCACCGGGAAAGGCTCCCGCAGCGGACAGTTCGTCGTACGTGCCGACCGCCAGAGTCGGGACGCCGAGGGCGGCGGCTTCGGACGCGAGGACGGTCGTACCGAAGCCGTAGCCGTTGCCCTTGGCGACTGGAACGACCCCGGCGTGCGTCCCAACGTACGACTTGAGATGGTCGCGCCAAGGGCCCGCGTCGACCTGAAGGATGAGAGGCACCGTAGGCTCAGCTCCTTCGCTTCATGTAGAGGTCGAACGCGGTGTAGAGGATCGTCGAGATCGGCAGGTCCCACTCACCGAGATACTCGACGGCTTCGCCACCGGTGCCGATCTTGAAGCGAATCAAGCCCACGTGAGGATCATCGGCGTCCAGGGTGTCGGTGATCCCGCGCATGTCGTACACGGCGCACCCGTCAGCCAGCGCGTCACGCATCATCCGCCACTGTATGGCGTTGGAGCCGCGGACGTCTCGCTTCTCGGTCGACGATGCGCCGTAGGAGTACCAGGCGTGCTCGCCGACGCGGACCATGGTCGTGGCGGCGACCAGGTCTCCGTCGTGGCGGGCCAAGTAGAGCCGTAGCCGGTCCGGCGCCTCGGCGGTCATCGCGCGCCACATGCCCTGGAAGTACTGCAACGGGCGCGGAGTGAAGCCGTCCCGGTGCGCCGTTTCGAGGTAGAGCTGGTGGAATGCCGCTAGGTCGTCGGCAGTGCCGAGGCTGATGTCCACCCCGGCCTTGTCCGCCTTCTTGATGTTGCGGCGCCACAGCTGGTTGAACCCCTTGAGCAGGTCGTCCTCGTCACGGCCCGCCAATGGAACCTGGAAGACGAGCTGGGGCTGCCCTGCGGTGAACCCGCCCTCGGCGATCTGCTGCCGCCACCCGAGTTCCCGCAGCTGGTCGAGGAGTGCGATTCCGTCGAGATTGGTGGCGTCCGGGACCAGATCGCCGAGCTTGGCGACGACGTCGTCGCTGAGCGCGGCTTTCACCGTGGCCGTGCTCCACCGGCGGACCTGCACGGGCGGCCCGATTCGCAGGCCGAATGCGCCGCGTCGCTTCACGTGGCCGACGAGCGGATCAAGCCAACCGGCCAGCCCGTTCTCGGCTGCGTCGGTCCAGTCGATCGCCGGGCCTTCGGGGATATATGCCAGGTAGCGCCTGATCCGCGGTGCCTGCCGGTACAGCACGAGCGCGGTGCCGGCGAGGGAGTCGCCGTCGAACCAGCCCACCGACTCTGCCCGCCACTCGCGCTTGACCTCGCCCCACGCCGGCGTCTGCAGAAAGCTCACGGCAGGGCGGTCGGCAATGGCTGCGAGGTGTTCCTCGCGGGAGATCTCGCGTACCTGGAGCGCCACGCTGCACGAGCGTACGTGGTGCGACCCGGCAGTCTGAAACAACCCCACGTCGATCATGCAAGAGTGGGGCGACACGCCGGTTTGCAGGAGTTCCGCGGTTTCGGCAGGTGCCCACTAATCG
>DATHUM010000228.1:0-3321 GCA_035462225.1 Jiangellaceae bacterium
AACCGCCGCCACACGTCACAGGTTGGCGGTCGCCAGCCGGACGGCCACGGTGAGAAGGACGAGTCCAGTGAGTTGCTCGATGCGTGCTTTCACGTCCGGCCGGCGCACCCACGTGCCGAGCCGGTCGACGGCCGCAACGTACAGGCCGAACCAAGTGAGGTACAGCAGAGCGAAGATCACCGAGAACAGCAGCGCCTCGGCCCGGGGCGACCAGGCGTCGGAGGAAAGGAATTGTGGCAGGAAGGTGACGAAGAACAGCGCCACTTTGGGGTTGAGCGCATTCGAGAGGAAGCCTTGCCGGAGGTAGGCCCGCAGACCCGCGGTATTCACAACGGGCTGCTCGGCCACCGGCTCGCGCCGGGAACGGGCCGCCGAGCGGAGCATCTGCACGGCGAGCCAGAGTAGATAGGCAGCACCGGCGATCTTGAGGGCAGTGAAAGCGGTCGCCGAGGCGAGTAACAACGCAGACAGCCCGAGCGCGGCGGCAGTCGCGTGAACCGTTAGGCCGAGCACACCCCCGAGCATTGTCGTCAGCCCGCCACGCTTGCCGCCGACCAGGGCGTTCCGGGTGATCAAGGCTTGATCCGGCCCCGGCATCATGATCAGCACTAGCGCCACCATCGCGAAAGCCATCATCGCTGTTGGGTTCATGCCACCAGCCTGAAGCCCAATCTCCCATCGGTCCAATGTCAATTTCAGCAGTGACTTATGTCTAGAAGCTATGAATGGTCAGCCTCGTCCAACTGCGCGTGCTCGACGCGGTCCGCCGCCATGGGTCGGTCACCGCCGCCGCCAGGGAGCTGCACTACGCTCAGCCGTCCCTCAGCCACCACCTGGCCAGGCTCGAGGCCCAGACCGGTGCCAGATTGGTCCAGCGGGTCGGGCGTGGGATCCGGCTCACCGAGGCCGGTCGCCTGCTGGCAGATCGTGCGGCAGAGATCATCGGCAGGGTCGACTCGGCGACGGCCGAACTCTCCACCCTCGTTGGCCTCAACGCCGGACGGGTCAGGCTGGGCGGCTTCGGATCCGTCATGAGCTCACTGGTACCGCACGCCGCCGTGCTACTCGCCCGCCAGCACCCCGGCATCGAAGTCGCATTGACCGACACCCATCCCGACGATGCACTGGCCCTGTTGCGGGCCGGCCATATCGACGTGGCACTCATCTTCCGGTACGACGAGACGGCTCCCGAACACGACGGTGTCCGTCTGACCCATCTGCTTGACGACTCGCTTTTCCTGCTCACGACCGGTGGCGGCACCACCCTCGTCGAGCACAGCGACACACCGTGGGTCGCCGGCTGCGAGAGATGCCGCAGCCACCTCGTCGAGATGTGCGCGCAGGCCGGCTTCTGCCCACGGCTGGCCCACACCACCGACGACATGGTCGTCATGCAGAGCCTGGTCGCCGCCGGCATGGGCGTCACCACGATTCCCGGCCTGGCCCTACAGGCCCATCGCCACCCGGCGATCACCGCCACCCGGCTCTCGTCGCCGCCCCGCCGGATCTACGCAGCCACATACGGGGAACCACCGGATCCACCTGCGACCGCGGCATTGGTGTCCGCACTGACAGAGGCCGCCGCGGCCCATCGCACTGCAGACTGACCGCGCGGCTCAGGGCCGGTTGCCCCGGTTCAGGCTGCGCCCCGTTTCACTCGGGGCATTCGCTTGATCAAAGATCGAGTTGTGTCATGCCGTCCACGCTGGCGCGTTGCCAGTACGCTGACGCAGGATGTCCTCGCGGTAACACACCTTCGAGCAGTCTGGACGGCGTGGATGACGGTTCCGAACGTCACCGATGTGGTGGGGCCGGGCGATCATGCGTGTCTTACGTTCACGGACGGTGATGAGCGGCTTGACCTGGTCGCGGCGTTCGTGCGGGACGGGCTACGGGCCGGGCACAAAGTGGTGTGCTGGACCGATGCCATCGACCCCGATGGCCTGGCGGCGCAGCTGGCGGACAGGTCGGTAAGGCCCGGTGCTGCCATGCGCCGCGGCCAGTTGCGGCTGTCACCGGTGTCGGACTCGCTGCTGGGCACCGGCGCCATCACAGCCGCCGCGATGGTGGACGTGCTCTCCGACGAGCTCGATGCGGCTGCCAAGGAGGGCTACCCAGGGCTGCGGATCACGGCGGACATGGCCTGGGCCACCCGGCCGGTGGGCGGGGTCGATGAGCTCATCGCGTTCGAAACCAAGCTTGCCGACTTGTTCGCCGATGGCCGGCTGTGCCTGATCTGCCAGTACGACAGAGAGCGGTTCGACGCGGTCACGCTCGCTTTCGCGGCCAAAGCCCACCCGAAGACGGTCGCCGCGCAGGTCTACTACGAGCACCCGCTCCTGCGCATCTGCCGCCAGTACAGCCAGCCCGGGATTCGGATTGCCGGGCAACTGGACTACCGTCAGCGCGACGTCCTGGAACAGGCGCTCAGCGAGTCCCTCCGCCTGGACCGAAACCCGCACGTCAACCTCACTCGGCTGGACTACATCGACGGCGCATGCGCCGGGGTGATCGTCGCCGCCGCCATGCGGCTACCCCGCTCACGACGGATGACCGTCAAATGTCAGCGGATCGTGGCGACGGTTCTCGATCTCGTCGGCGCGGGTACCGCACCGAATCTGCGGGTACAAGTCAGCCATGAGCAGCGGTGAGACGGCCGCACGCCCTCCCCAACTGCGGCGGGCGACTCTGTCACGGCCAGATTCAGTTGACCTCGACCAAGCGTTCGACATCAACAGTCTCCACATGCTGCGCCAGACCGTCGCCGCGCACGCCGACCGGCTCGGCGCCAACGACGACCAGCTCGAGCGACTGATCATCGTCGCCGGAGAGCTCGCCATCAACGCCATCCGGCACGGCGGCGGCCGCGGCCGCCTGCTCCTCTGGCGGCATGACGACACCCTCTGCTGCGAGGTCAGAGACCAAGGCCCCGGCATCAAAGACCCGACCGTAGGTACGTCCCTGCCGAATCCCGTTTCCAGTGACGGCGGCGGCCGCGGACTGTGGATCTGCCGCAACCTCACCAGCGAACTTGCCATCGGCACCGGACCAGACGGACGCGGCACCATCGTCCAAGCCACGATCCCCCGCTGACGGCTTGCTCCGGCTACGTGAATTACGGGCGCTGGTCGTCGGCGTCCACGCCCAAATGCAGGTCGCACGAGTGCGTGAGTGTTACGTCGATCGCCGGACCGGGATGACCGGCACGATCAACTACTGCTGGTGGGCGCTGTTCCATTGACCCGTACTTTCCGTTGCTTCCGCCACCCGTATCGGGTCAGTCCGCGCGGCTTCACCACCGACAGGACCGTGGTGGTCAAT
>DATHUM010000229.1:0-2153 GCA_035462225.1 Jiangellaceae bacterium
GGTGACCAGCAAGTCACTCTAGACCCGGGAGACTCCGCGGACCTCAGCGGCCGCATGCTGTCAGTGGACTGTGCCCGTCAACGCATCCTCGACGTCGTCACCATCCGTTTCGACACTGAATGGGACGTGAACAGCAACGGAAACGAACAGGTGGGGACCCTCTTGATCGAGCGACGCGACGGCGGCCCTCGCGTTACGCTCACCGGTGTTCGAAACAGCATCAATTACACCCTCGAAATGCTCGATCCCGACAGCGAGCCGACGCTAGAGGCAGGCGAGAAGACGCTGGCGGTTCCGGTGCGTAGCCGCGGCGCGCGGTGCGATGGACACGCGATGGGCGACAACAGCAAGCCATTCGGATTCTCGGCTTTGCTCAGCCTGGACGGCGGCCCTGAGACCCTCGTCGAGTTCACCGCTGATGAGCAGCCCGAGAATTTCCTCCGGCTCTGCTCATAGTCACTCGCGCCGACGCGGGGTGTGCGGTCGATACCGGGACACGGTCGGATCACCGGTGATCCAGTACCGCCACGGACGTTCCGCCGCCCGCGCCAGGCCGACCCGGGGGCCAGTACTGATGCGGCCAGGCGGGCCGTCGGCAGGCCGAAGTACGAGCCCGGAATCTGGGTCGCAGAGATCGAGCCCATTGTGCGCGGGCCCGAGAGCGAGCGTGCTGGCCAGCCGGGCCGGGCCGCGTGCGAGTTCATTGTCGGTGCGCGCCGACGGCCGGCGGGATCGGGCGACGGACAGCCCCTGGATCACCTCGCCGGCACGCAACAGCACCGCGCTCGCCTCGCCCGGCGGCCCGCAAACCACGTTCGCGCACCAATGCATGCCGTATGTGAAGTACACGTAGAGATGCCCGGCGGGACCGAACATCACCTCATTGCGGCGAGTGCGCCCCCGGAATGCATGCGAACCAGGATCGTCGGCTCCTTCGTACGCCTCGACCTCGGTGATACGCACCGCCACGGCTCCCTCGGGTGAAGAGCTCACCAGCACCGCACCGAGTACGTCAGGCGCCAATTCGAGAGCGGGACGGGCAAGCCACGCGCGCTCGACGGGCATATGCGCGCTATCGACGGCCTGGTCGCTGCCAACGGCCTGGTCGCTGCCAACGGCCTGGTCGCTGCCGATCGGCTCAGAATCCGGCATCGCCCGCATGAGCACATCCTGCCGGATCACGCAGACAGAGCACGGGCCCGGCGGTGGTCCGCACCGCCGGGCCCGGCTCTATCGGCACTCGTTCGGTTGCCGCGAGAACGAATGCCGGCCCCCCGCCGCGTGGGCAACGAACACCCTCGCTGCTGTTCCCGGCTACTCCGCCCCATCTGGTGCGGTGTCGCCGGGCGCTTGTGTAGTAGAGATGCGGGCACCCCCACAGACATGACGCGACTACGACGTGACGTACGTCACATCTTCTTGTGCCGACCTCCACCAGCATGTTCCGGTCTTGCCGAATTGCCAGGTCCTTTGGTACCCGGATCAGCGGCCTGGCTGGGCGCCGGCGGTGCGCTCGGCTGTCCGCCGGTCGCCGACCCGCCGTCGCCACCCGCTGGCTGGCTGGACTTGGTCTTGCCGGGAGCCGAATCGCTGCGTCCTGGACCGCTGGTGCCGTCGTCGCTCCCTGGCCAGTTCTCCGCTCCCTGTGCGTGCTCGGAGGCCGGACTGTCGGCGCCGAAAGGCTCCGGGCCGGGCGTTGCCGAAGGGGAGCCGTTAGCTGTGCCGGGTTCTGCAGTCGAGCCGGCGGCCGGCGCAGGAGAGCCAGTACTTCCCGTCGTCGAAACCGGGGTCGGTGTCAGCGCGGAAGCGTCGGTTGTGACAGGAACGCCAGCGCTCCCACTCACCACGCCGAGCTCACCACTTGCCGTCGGGTCGGGCGTCGGCGTCAACAGTCCCTCGGTCTCGACGGTCGTGACGACCGCTTCCTCGGTGGTCGATGCCGGCACGCTGCTGTCGAGGGACGGTTCGGCCACGGTGCCGGCTGAATCTCCCGATGGATTCAAGCCCGGCACGACCGAGTTCACCTCAGGTGGGGCCTGCGCAGGCTGCCCGATGGACAGCTCCACCGCCGGTACGCCGAGTGCGGCGACCACGCTGGCCACCGCCAAGCCCGCGACCGCCGTGGCATGAGTGATTCCGACGGCACCGACACT
>DATHUM010000230.1:0-2974 GCA_035462225.1 Jiangellaceae bacterium
GGGCCCGAATGCCGGTCGCTTCGAGCATGTCAGCGGCCATCTCGTCGAACGCCGGGCTGTCGGCGAACTCGAACAGGTGGTCAGGCCCGTCGAAGACGTACGCCGCGTCCAGAGCTCCGATCGGCTCGTACAGGGCGGAGATGGCTGAACTGCCCTGGATGTCGATGTCGATGTCGCCGGCCGCCACCGCGGAGACCCGGTCCGGGCCGTCCGGTCCCAGCTGGCTACTGTGGAAGATCTGCAGGTCGATGCCGCTGCCGTTCGACGCGAGCTCCTCCCTCATCAGGTCAGCACCGCACACATTGTGCGCGTGCTCGGGGGAATAGCTGTCCGAGAACGACAGCTCGACCGCCTCGGCGGGCTCGTCCTGCGACCCCTCCTCCGTTTCGTTACCGGTGTCGTCGCCAGTGGTGTCGGTGTCGTCGTCGCCGCCACATCCGGCCAGAGCGAGGACTCCGGCAATGGGGAACGCCAGGACCCGCGGCACGAGCTTTCGCCGTGTTGCCAACATGTCTACCTCCGTTGTGTTGCGCTGAATGGTGTGATCAAGTGCCGGCCCCACGGAACGCCGTGAGTCCCCGTTGGCACAGTGCTGCCAGTGCTGGAACGCGACTTCGAGCGAGTCCTAATCGAACCCCCCTGTGTAGATGTCGGTGATGTTCCAGTAGCCCGGAGTCGGGACAGGTTCGTTCACCATCGGAACGTCGATGACTGCCGGTCGGCGGTTGCCTACTGCGGCGTCGAGGTGCGCTCGCAGATCCTCCGGCGCGCTGACGGTGTAGCCGTCCGCGCCGCAGGCCCGGCCGAGCGCCGCGAAGTCCGGGCTGAAGAGTTCCCCATCCCGATCGCGGAATTCGCACCCATAGCTCCGGCCATAATGTGCGGCCTGGAGGTCAGCGATCGTTCCGTGAGCTCGGTTGTTCATAACGACGAAGATCACCGGAAGATCGCGCTCGACGGCCGTCGGAATCGCCGTGAGCTGGGCGCTCATGCCGCCGTCACCCACCAGCGCGATGACGGCCCGGTCGGGCCATCCCATTTGCACACCCAGAGCCGCTGCCGGCCCGAAGCCCATGGTCGACGAGCCTCCTGGGGTAATGAACCGCCCGGCCGCGGGCAGGTTGTAGCACTGGGCGACTCCGTTCTTGTTCCACCCGACGTCAGTGACGAGCACGGCGTCGTCGGGCAGGACGGCCCGCAGGTCCGCGAGGATCCGTTCCGGCCGCAGCGGCAGCTGCGGGTCATCACCGAAGGCGGCGATCCGGTCGAATGCAACCGATCGGCTTTCGGCAATGCGACTGCGCAGTTCGGGCCGCTGGCGCCCGTCCGGAGCCAGCTTCCTGATCGCCTCGGCAATACCGGCGAGTGCGGCGCCGGCGTCGGCCACGATGCCGATCTCGACGGGATAGTTGCGGCCGATCTCTGCTGCGTCGATGTCGATCTGGATCAACCGGGTCGGCGGGATCTGCCACGTGTATCGCGGATCCCAACTACTGGCATCGGTCTCGGCGAACCGCGTGCCGATGGCGAGCACGACGTCGGCGCTGCGCGCGTACTCGTTTGTGAACTCCAGGCCCCAGAACCCGGTCATTCCCAGCACCAGGGGATGCCCGTCGGGGAGAGTGCCCTTGGCCATCAGCGAGTGCGCCACCGGGATGTCGTAGTGCTCGACGAGGTCTTCCAGCGTGGACCGGTGCCGGCCGCGGAGTCCCCCGCCGATGTAGATCAACGGACGTTCGGCTGCGGCCAGCACCCGTGCGACCTGCTCGGCGACGCCGGGCTCGAGGCTCGCGCCGATTCCGGCTTCCGGAAGTGGCGGGATGGCAACGTCCTCCGGCAGGGGTCGCGAGAACACATCCATCGGAACGTTGAGCAGCACCGCGCCGGGCCGGCCCGAGGTGGCCGTCCAGAACGCTCGCTCGGCGAACCGAGTGAGATCCTCGACACGGTTTACCGTCCAGGCCCGCTTTACGAACGGCCGGTAGATCGACGCCTGATCGGCATCGGCATGCAGGTTGACCTCTTGGTGCGGGTGCCGGCCGTGGTAGTAGGACGGCACGTCGCCGCTGATCACGACAAGCGGGACGGAGTCCATGGCCGCGCTCGCCACCCCCGTGACCGCGTTCATCATGCCCGGCCCGACGTGGACGGACACCACACCTGGCCTTCCCGTGGCCCGGGCGTACCCGTCGGCAGCATGTGCGGCGGCAGCTTCGTGGCGGAACACGACGAATTCAATGTGGCTGCGGCCGAGAGCGTCGAGGAACGCGATATTCGTGTGGCCACATAGGCCGAACACGTATTCGACGCCGTACGCCTCGAGTTGCTCGACCAGCGCCTCGGCGCCGGTCTTGGTGCCGCCTCTCTCGCCGGGCCGCTCCACGGATGTGGCCACCCTGCTCCCTCGCCTTCTGACCCACTAGACGGTCTAAGAGGTCCGTTGTACGGACCCAAGCTACGGTGGCGCGCGGCATCTTGGCAAGAGGTTGTCCGGGGAATGTCCAAACCGTTACGGACGCTTGCCGCTGGGGGGCAGCGTCTGCGTACCCTGGGGCGGGTGATGCGTGCCCTGCCGCGGACGATCGCTCTAGAGTTGTCACTACTGCCGTCGGCGTCCGTCTAGTGGTCTATGTATACCGCTTGGCGGACCGCAGACGTAAGGTATCCGAAGATGCCAGGACGAGGAGACCGAAGGGGTGCCCTCCGTGCCAACTAATGAGCAGGGCGACAACGACTCCGGTGGCGTCCGCAGCGTGCAGCGCGCCGTCGAGATCATGTCGTTGCTGACCGAGCAGCGTCCGACCGTGACGATCCGCGAGATCGTCGACGCGACCGGCCTCCCCAAGACGACCGTACTCAGGATCGTGCAGACGCTGGAGCACAGTGGCCTGCTGTCGGCGACGCCGAACGGGTACGTCGCCGGACCTGGCTTGTGGCGATGGGCGCACCTGGCCAAGAACAGCTGGGAGCCGCC
>DATHUM010000231.1:0-2371 GCA_035462225.1 Jiangellaceae bacterium
TCTGGTGGGCCATGGCTCCTCCCTACTCGAAGGGCATCACTTTCACCGTAGGCGCCGACGCTCTGCCGTGGCAGAGTCCAAGGACCCGATTGCGGCCGTCCGATGCACTGCCCGCGCAGGTCAGCGACCTGTGCGACCGGACAGGTCGCTGGGGTCCGGCGCTGCTAGCTCGTCAAGCACCGAGACCATCGCGGTGCACAACTCCCGGACGTCGGCCAACGCCGGATCGACCGTCAGGCCGATGCCGAGAGCACCGTTCCAGCTCAGCGCACCAACGGCGAGCGGCGCGCCCGGCGCAAGGGGAACGATCGGGTAGACCTCTAACACCGGACTCCCTGCCAGGCTGAATTGCCCGTCCGGACCGGGGATGTTCGTGACGATGGCATGGAAATACCTGCCCCCGTACACGGCCCTGGCGAACCAGGCATGCATCGGCACCGGTAGCAGCCCGGCCCACCGCACCACGAAGCGTGATGCCACAACTCGCGACGAGTTTCGCAGCCGTACCCGGCGCCTCGCCACCTCGGCCAGCCGGTCTGCTTCGCGGCGATCGTCCGCGGGCACGCCAACGATCAGGCCTGCCGTGACGTTCCCTTCCCGATAGGAAGCTGTGCTCCGAGCTACGAGCGGCACTGCGATGCGCAGTTCGTCGACCTGGTGTCGGGAAACCCGTCGCAGGGCACCGGCCACGGCGGCCACAAGCACGTCCGTAACGCCTGCACCGTGCTGGGAAGCCAGCGCTCGGATCTCGGCGAGCTTCAGGTTCACCATCCCGAACCGAGGCGCGGAACCGGCACTGCAAGGGAGTCGCTGGTCGGGTCGGCCGTCGGTCGCTAGCTGAGCGAGGCCGGCCACCACATCCCAGGCGCGACGTGGCGCGGCCCACCGGCTGTGTCGCGATGGCGGCGTGGGCAGCGCAGGCAGCCGAGCCCGGTCCGGGCCTTCGAGCAGGTGCATCGCCTGCATGATCGTGCCGAAGCCGTCTGCGATCGCGTGATGCGCGACGAGGATGGCGGCGGCCTTGCCCGGGCCTGTCCCGGGTACCAGGACCAACCGCCACATCGGGCGATCCAGCGGCAGCGGCGTCGCCTGGATGTCTGCTACCAGCGCGGCGAGCCCCGACCCGCTATTTTCGAGCGTTCTCGGCATACCGGCGAACTCGCTCACTTGGACGTGCCGATCCCAATCCAGCTGCGGCTGCTCCACCCAGCGCGGGCGCCGCCACCGCCTCGCCGGCCGCAGCCGCTGCCTGAACCGCGGGAGCCGAGGGAGTTGGGCATGGACCACGCCGACCAGATCATCCCTGCTCGGTGTCGCCGCACTCGTGTCGAGGATGGCCACACCCCCAACGAGCTGAGGACTGGCCGGCGACTCGACGTACAGAAAGAACGCATCTGATGCCTGCACGCGCCCAGCAGTGCTCACCGCGAGAACTCCGCACGGACGCCGAGCAGGCGCACGGGGCGCCCTGCCGTGAAGAGTTCCAGGGCCGCCAGCGCGCCCCGCTCGATCTCGTGCGCATCGGTGGTCGGCGCAGGCAGCGCACGCCCATGCGTGCGGGTGAAGAACGGCGCGTAGCGGACCTTGACGATGACCCTGGCGGCAGGCCGGCCCTCGGCGAGGACATCGCCGGCCACCCGGTTGGCCAGCTTGCTCACCTCGGCACGCACCCGCGTCCAGTCGTCGAGGTTCTCCTGGAAGGTCGTCTCGCGGCTTCGGGACCGGGCGACGTGGGGTGTGCTGTCCACCACCGCGCTGGCCCTGCCACGCGCGATCCCGACCAGCCACGGACCGGTCGTCGGGCCGAGTTCGGCCGCGAGGAAATGCGGGTCGGTACCTGCCAGTTCACGGACGGTGGTGATGCCCAGACCGGCCAGCCGCTTCGCAGTCTTGCTGCCGATTCCCCAAAGCGCGTCGGTGGTCCGGTCACCGAGCACGTCGAACCAGTTCTCGCTGGTCAACCGGTACACACCGGCCGGCTTGCCGAACTCCGTGGCGAGCTTGGCCTGCAGCTTGTTCTGCCCGATCCCCACGGAGCAGTCCAGATCGCTCGCTTCGCGCACCCGCCGCTGCACGTCGCGTGCGAAACCCTCGGGATCGTCGGTCTCGACGCCGAGAAACGCTTCGTCCCAGCCGAGGACCTCGACTACCGCGTGCGTCTCACGCAGCGCCGACATCACCGTCGCGGATGCGGCTTCGTACGCATCGGCGTCCACCGGCAGGAACACCGCGTCCGGGCATCGCCGCACGGCCGTGCGCAGCGGGAGCCCGGAGTGCACGCCGAATTTGCGGGCTTCGTAGGACGCAGTGCTGACCACGCCCCGCTTGGTCGGATCGCCGTCGCCGCCCACCACCACGGGGCGGCCCCGCA
>DATHUM010000232.1:0-3726 GCA_035462225.1 Jiangellaceae bacterium
CTGGCTGCACAAGCCGCCACCGCAATCGGGGATACCGTCGCCGCGCGGAGTCCGAAGGGAGGTGCGCAAACTGGCGCAGGCGGCACGTCGGCAATCACCCGGCCTTGACATGTTCTTCTTGCATCGGCGAACGTGTGCGACGGCCATCTGGTCGATCTTGGCGGTGCTGTTTCTCGGTGCTTGCACCGGAGGCGGCAACACCGATACCCGGGTCGCACCGGCTACGGAGCGCGCCCAGCCGACAGAATCCGTCCTCTCGTCCTACCGCTCGGCCCGCACCAGCTCCGAGACCGCCGCTCCGGTTCGGCTCCGGATCCCGGCCATTGACGTGGATACCGATCTGGAGAAGCTCGGCCTGGAGCCAGATGGAAGCATCCAAGTGCCGCAGCGGCCCAGCCGCGCGGGCTGGTGGACCGGTGGCCCGCGGCCAGGACAGGTCGGACCGGCGGTGATCATGGGGCATGTCAACTCAACCGAGGGACCAGAGGTCTTCTACCATCTCGACGATCTCACCGCTGGCGACGAGATTCTCGTCGACCGGGCCGACGGGACGACGGCGCGTTTCGAGGTGAAGTCACTCGGGCAATACTGGAAGACGAGATTCCCCAGCGACCTCGTTTACTATCCAACCCTGGAACCGGAACTTCGGCTGGTCACGTGCGGAGGCCCAATCGATCAATCAACCGGACGTCATCGTGACAATATCGTCGTATTCGCAATCCAAGCGCCATGATCGATGGGCGAGAGCAGTCGTCGCCTTTGCACTCGCGTTTCTCTTGTCCGTCCCGGCAATCTGGTACCCGGCGGTCGCTGCTACCGAGGGTCCTGAAGTGGTCGCCGTTCAAACAACGCCGGACTCTCACGTTTCCATGGTCATCCGGGTGCCCGGAGGGCTGGTTTCCGAAGACCTGTCAATATCGGTAGACGGATCGACGGTCACTCCGACGGTCGTCCCAATGATGTCCCGCGACCTGTCCGTTGCCCTTGTAATCGATGCGGCAGCAGAGACGCCGGCCGATTTGGTTGAAGCCGTGCAGACCGGGGCGACCGACTTCCTGCTGCGGCTGCCTGAGGGAGCCCGCACCGCTGTCGTCACCTCAGGTGGTGACCCGCAGATCGCGGCACCCCTGAGCGCCGAGCGGGCCGATGCCCTGAGCGCGCTCAGCGCGCTGCGCCCGGCCGGCCCCTCGTCCATGGCTGAGGCAGTTTTGCTGGCCGCCGACGAGCTGGTGACGGCTCCGGAGGGACCGCGCACGATCATCGTCTTTGCCAACAGCTCAGACTTTGGTAGCCCTTCGGTCGAGCAGGTCACCGAGGCGGTATCGGATTCAACGGCGGTCACCTACGTCATACAGACCAGCGGAGACAACTGGTGGTCGCGGGTCGTGGAGGGTGCCGGCGGCGCTGTGCTGCGGACCGACCAGGCGAACGTCGTTCAGTCCTACGGAGACCTTGCGACGGCATTGGAGGAGCAATACCTCGTGACCTTCCAGGCTCCTGGTGAGCTGCCCGCAGTGGCCGAGGTGGCCACCGGGCCCGGGGAGGTCGAGTCCAGCGCCGTCGTGCCGCTGCCCGCCCCGGATACCGCTGCGGACCCGGCAGCGCAACCCGGTGAACGACCGGCGGACCGAGAGTCTGGACCGCCCACTGGAGTGCTCGGCCGCGTGCTCTTGGGGCTCGGGCTCATCGTGCTTGTCATCACTGGATTTGCGATTTTTCGCGCAAATCGGCGAACGTCTGCGGCAAGCAGCCCAGTCGCGGCTGGGGATGCTGGTCCGCCAGAGGACGGTACAACCGTCCCGCCGTCGCCACTCTCAGCCCCGAACGTACCTGACACTGTCCAAGTGCAGGACGAGCCGGCGGGCATCTCACCGTCCCCGCCGGCTGTCGTACCGCCACGCCGCAAATCCCCGCGCGCCTCCCTATCCGCCGCTGTGCAGGGACGCATGTCGGCCCAACAAGCCCTCAATGCGGCACTTGACCAGCAAGCTCGCAGGCGCTCGAACGATGAGCAGCAGCGGCAACCCGCGCCAGCGGACGACTCGGCCGTACCGCACACACCGGACGACGCCGTTCCCACGGAGGATGCGGCCGCAACCAGCGGCGATCTGCCACCGCAGGCGCCGCCATCGGCTACCAGTCCACAGCCGGCCGAACCACCGGCCCCGGCCGAACCACCCGCCCCGGCCGATGAACCCGCCCCGGCCGAACCACCCACCCCGGCCGAACCACCCGCGCCGGCCGACGAACCCGCCCCGGCCGACGAACCCGAGGAACGGCATCCGGCCGAGGAGGATGGTCAAGACGCGACAACCGTGCTGACCGGCTCGGGCAACGCTGTCATCGAGTTGCCCAAGCCTCTGTCCGGCCCGGCGGCGGTACGCATCTTCGGCAATCAGGCGGCTCGGTACTTCGGGGTCCAGACTCTGGGCACCGACAAGGCGCTGGTCATGACCATCGAGCCCTTTGACGGAGTCCGGATGCTGGACTGGGATGGCGGCGGAACCAATGGCTTTGAGGTCCGTGCCGCCGGTCCGTGGCGGATCGAAATGCTGCCGTTGTCGGCTATGCCGACTTTCGACAGCTCCCTTGAGGGCGTGGGAAGCATGGTCGTGCGCTTCACCGGGGACGGTTCAGTGGCGGAGATCTCCGGCAACGCCGAACGTCGGTACTTCGAGGGTCAGGTCTTCGGCACCCGCGGCAGCCACCGCCGCCTCGTCGAAGCAGCTCGACCGTACGCCGGCGCCTGCAAGATTGCCGGTGCGCAGTACTTCGAGGTGCAGGCCAGCGGCCCCTGGACGATCAGCGTCAAGTGACGCGACGGCTCCCGGCCTTAGGCTGCGCCGGCGAACTTCAGCAAATCGGCGAACGTGAACTGGCCGGTCGCCGACGCGATCGGCGGCGCGGGCTTCCAGGCCGGGTCAAGGTACAGGTACGAGTTCGGGTCCCGCTGCACGAGTCCGACCAGGACCTCGGCGACGATCTGACCGCCAACCGGCCCGAGCCGCTCAGCGTTGTTCGGTGGTAGCTCAGCCTCCTTCAGGATGTAGAACCACAGCGGCGCCTCGCCTTTCCATCCGGGATCGCTGCTCAGCCCGAGCGTCGCGTTGGACAGCACCGGAGCCCGCATCGCCTTCGCGACCTGCTGCCCGGACGGTAGACCGACCCGTTTTCCGCGGAGCAAGTTCCGATTGGCCAAGTGGATCGTCGGGTCGGGGGGCGGGACGGCGGAGCCAGGGAGGCTGGTCAGCGGCAGCGACAGGTTCGTGTCGATCTTGCGTGGCGGCCGGCCTCCCGGGGCGCCCAGGTTGTCTAGGATGTTCCTCCACTCGATGACCAGGTCGGCAGGGATCGGGCGCCCACCGTTGAGGTTGAAGCCCCCGTCCGGGCCGAAGATCGCGATGCCGTTGATCGTCGCGTCGTTGATGATGTACTTCGGCCGGATGATGCTGTGGCCGAACCGATAGGCAGCCACGGCGAACTCGACCGGCATGAACGGCCGGCCGTCCTTGTTCGTGGGCCGGTAGTAGTTCAGGTTGATCACTGGCGATTTTCCGGCGACCTCCTTGTACACCGTGCCAGTCGGACCCACAAGCGCATCGCCGACGACTCGGGGCAGGAAGTCATGGATTACCGCCCACTGGTAATGCCACCGCGTCAGCCGGCGGGCGGTCTCGAACACCCATTCCCGACGGATGCCCTGCACCCGTGCGTATTCGACGAGCC